>DATKAS010000347.1:0-7616 GCA_035497855.1 Acidimicrobiales bacterium | reverse complement strand
CCGAGCTCGAGCAGCGAGGCGAGCCTCCCCCGCACTCGGATCATTCCGCTGGTCGGTTGCATGATGCCGCCGACGAGCTTCAGCAACGTCGACTTGCCGGATCCGTTGTGGCCCAGCAGGCCGATCGTCTCGCCCTCCTCGATGTCGAACGAGATGTCGCGGAGCGCCCAGAACTCCTCCGCCTTCTGGCGACGAGGACGGATCACGCGCTCCTTCAGCGAGCGTGGCTGGCCGGTGGTGAGCCGGAAGCGCTTCGAGACCGATTCGATGCTGACCGAGACGGGCACGTCAGATCTCCTCCGCGAACGACCCCTCGAGGCGGTCGAACACCTTCACCGCGAGCACGAGGAGCAACGATGCGACGACGAGGACGATCATCACGTTGCGCAGGTACCACCACTGCGACTCGTCGGGGAGAATCTTCTGCGTCGGGCTGCTCACCTTCCCGTAGATGCCGCGCTGGAAGCACAGCACGATCGACGTCATCGGGTTGAGGAGAGCGATCCAGCTGTTCGACTTCAGCTTGTTCGCGACGAGCTCGTACGGGTAGACGATCGGCGTCATCCAGAACCACGCGAGCAGCACGAGCTCGAGCAAGTGGCGGATGTCGCGAGCGAACACGCTCACGGCGCTGAGCAGCACCGCGAGCGCGACGGTGAGCACGAGCAGCGTCACGAGCCCGGGCACGACCAGCCACACGTAGCCCCAGGGCAGCGGGTAGCGGAAGATCGCGATCGCTGCGAACAGCACGAGCGACTGGAGGAAGAAGTGCACGAGCGCGGCGCCGACCGACGCCACGGGGAGGATCTCTCGGGGGAACCAGACCTTCTTCACGAGCGACCCGTTGTCGATGATCGATCCGGTGCCGGACGGCAGGGACGACGAGAAGAGGTTCCACACGAGGAGGCCGGAGAGAAGGAAGATCGGGAACGACGGGATGCCGCTGCCCAGGAACACTTGGAAGACGAAGTAGAAGACGACGAGGTAGAGCAGCGGGTTGAGGAGCGACCAGACGAACCCGAGGACGCTGCCCTTGTAACGCACCTTGAGCTCGCGGCGGACGAGCCCGACCTGCAGCTCCCGGTAGCGCCACACGTCGCGGAAGTGCTCGCCGACGCGGCGACGCGGAACGACTTCGAGGAGCACGGGATCGGCGGACATGAGCCCTTCAAGGCTACCCGGACCCCCTCTTTGCTCCTGGTACGGGCAGGTAGCGTCGCTGGTGATGCGGGTCGCCGTCGACGTCACGCCGCTCGTCGGCCCCCGCACGGGGGTCGGCCGCTTCGTCGCCTCGCTGCTCCCCGCGCTGGACGCACGCGCCGATGTCGAGGTCGCTCCCTACGTGCTCAGCCGGCGGGCTGCGTCCCTGCCTGACGCGGCGGCACGAGTGCTCGTGCCCGCGGGAGTCGCGCTCCGCGTGTGGGGTCGGCGTGGGCCGACGCTCACGCAGCTGCTCCCACACGCCGACGTGATCCACGGAACGAACCAGATCGCGCCGCCGACCGCGCACACCGTGATCACGGTGCACGACTGCTCGTTCGTCACGATGCGCGAGCTCTGCTCGCCGACGGTCGTCGCGTTCGGTCCTGTCGTGCGACGCGTCGCCGCGAGCGGGGGGTGGATCCACACGCCGTCGGAGCACGTGGCCGTGCAGGCGCGCGCGCTCTTCGAGACCGACCGGGTGATCGCGGTGCCGCATGGCCCACCGCCGAGCTCCTCGCTCGCGCCGCAGCCGCGGACGCGGACGATCCTCGCCGTCGGCACCCTCGAGCCCCGGAAGAACGTCACGCGACTCGTCCACGCGTTCCGCGCGGTCGCCGCGGGCGATCCCGAGGTCATGCTGGTCATCGCGGGAGCCGACGGCACCGACGGGGCCCACGTTCGCGCCGCGATCGGCGCCCTCGACGACAAGGCACGACGCCGTGTGCGCGTCACGGGGTGGATCGGCGACGCCGAACGCGACCAGCTCCTCGCGACGGCGAGCGTCCTCGCCTACCCCTCCCTCGACGAAGGGTTCGGTCTCCCGATGCTCGAAGCGTGGCAGCACGAGGTGCCGGTGGTCGCGGCGCGAGCGGGAGCCTTGCCCGAGGTCGCGGGCGACGCTGCGGTCCTCGTCGATCCGCTCGACGTCGACGCGCTCGCCGGCGCGCTGCGTCGGGCTCTCGACGACGAGGACGAACGAGCGCGGCTCGTCGCTCGCGGGCGGATCCGCCTCGCGTCGTACTCATGGAGGGCGACCGCCGACGGTCTCACCGCGATCTACCGTCGGGCGATGGAAGACGTGCCGTGGTGATCCCCGTCCGATGATCACCGTGCTCGCGGGCGGGGTCGGCGCCGCGCGCTTCCTCGCCGGGCTCGTACAGGTCCGCTCGCCGGCTGACATCACCGCGATCGTCAACACCGGCGACGACGTCGTGCTGCACGGCCTGCACATCAGCCCCGACCTCGACACCGTCACCTACACCTTGGCCGGTGCGATCAACCCCGAGACCGGGTGGGGACTCGTCGGGGAGTCGTGGCAGGCGATGGACGCCCTCCAGCGCTACGCGGACGCGCGACCGCTCGCGTCTGGCGCCGGCGCCACCTGGTTCCGTCTCGGTGATCGCGACCTCGCGACCCACATGTACCGCACGCATCGGCTGCGCGAAGGTGCGTCGCTCTCCGAAGCCACCGCTGAGATCACCGCGGCGTGGGGGCTCGGGTTCCGCATCCTCCCGATGAGCGACGATCCCGTCGAGACACGGATCGTCGTGGTCGGCGAAGGCGAGATCGGCTTCCAGGAGTACTTCGTCGCCCGCCAGCACGGCGTGCCGGTCGAGGCGATCCGTCTCGCGGGCGCGGAGCAGGCAAGGCCCGCACCCGGCGTGCTCGGCGCGATCGACGACGCCTCCACCATCGTGATCGCGCCCTCGAACCCGATCGTCTCGATCGGTCCGATCCTCTCGATCCCAGGCGTGCGAGAAGCGGTGACCTCACGCCGCGAGCACGTCGTCGCTGTCTCGCCGATCATCGCCGGCGCGGCGATCAAGGGTCCAGCCGACCGCATGCTCGTCGAGCTCGGCCACGAGTCGTCCGTCGTCGGCATCGCTCGGCTGTACGCCGAGCTCGCGTCGACACTCGTCGTCGACAGCGCCGATCGCGATCTCGTCGACGACGTCGAGGCGCAGGGGATCCGCTGCGTCGTGGCCGAGACGGTGATGCGCTCCCCCTCGATCGCAGCCGCGCTGGCCGAGACCGTCATCACGAGCGGGTCATGAGGAGCACGAGATGAGCAGAATGGAGATGTGGGGCGTCGAGGGCATCGGCGAGGTGCGCCCCGGCGACGTGCTCGCCGACATGATCACCGGAGCCATCGCCGCGATGGCTGCGCACGATCCGGGCGCCGCGCTACGAGACGGTGATGTGCTCGTCGTGACCCAGAAGATCGTCTCCAAGGCCGAGGGGCGTGTCGTCGCGATCGACCCGAACGATCCCCTGTCGCACAAGCACCTCGTCGAGGAAGAGGCGGTCCGCATCGTGCGGCGCCGCGGCGATCTCATCGTCACCGAGACCAAGCACGGGTTCATCTGCGCGAACGCGGGCATCGACCTGTCGAACATGGAGCGCGGTTGGGCCGCGCTGCTGCCGATCGACTCCGACCGGTCGGCTCGCCGCATCCGAGACGGGGTGCGGGCGCGGACCGGATGCACCGTCGGCGTCATCGTGTCCGACACGTTCGGCCGCACGTGGCGGCGCGGCCTCACCGACGTCGCCATCGGGTGCGCAGGCATCGCCGGCGTCGTCGACCTCCGTGGCACCGAGGACGCGCTCGGCCGCGTGATGCAGGTGACCGAGGTCTGCGTCGCCGACGAGCTCGCGGGCGCGGCCGAGATGGTGATGGGCAAGTCCGCAGGCATCCCCGTCGCCGTCGTGCGTGGCGTCGACCCGTCGTGGCTCCGCGACGCCTCGGTCCGCGACGAGATCGTCCGCAACCCCCAGGAAGACCTCTTCCGCTAGGTCCTCCTCGCCGGCCTTCGCACGCTCCGGCGGGATCGGGTCAGTTGGACGAGGTACGGATCCAGTCGAGGACGGCGGTGGCGCCCTGCTCGATCGTCGTCCACGGCTTCCAGCCGAGATGGATCTCGGCGCGGCCGGGATCGAGCGCCGATCGTGCGAGCTCGCCGGGGCGCGCGGGCGCGTGCAGCGGCGGGTCGGTCACGCCGACCACACGCGCCATCGTCTCGTAGAGCGTGTTCGCCGACGTCTCCCGGCCGGTGCCAATGTTCAGCAGCAGCCCGCCCCCCTTCGACGCCGCGCGCACGAACGCGTCGACCACGTCGTCGACGAAGACGTAGTCACGCGTGTCGGCGCCGGTGCCGAAGATGGTGCACGGCTGGCCGCTGAGCAGTCGTCCGGCGAAGATCGAGACGACGCCTGCTTCCCCGTGCGGGCTCTGCCGCGGCCCGTACACGTTGGCGAGCGCGAGCGACGTGAACTCCAGCTGATGCAGCTCGCGATAGGCCGTGAGGTAATCGTTCACGGCCTTCTTGGCCACCCCGTAGGGCGACACCGGGGCCTGCGCGTGGCTCTCCTTGACGGGGAGGTCGCGTGGATCGACGTCGCCGTAGATCGTGCCGCCGCTCGACGCGAACACGACCTTCTGCGATCCCGCGGCCCGCGCCGCTTCGAGCACGTTGAGGCTGCCGAGGACGTTCACCTCGGCGTCGAACAACGGCTCTGCGACCGAGCGGCGCACGTCGATCTGGGCGGCCATGTGGAAGATCACGTCGGGCTTCTGCCGCTCCGCCATCGCGACGAGCTCGGGTGCGCGGATGTCGAGGTTGTGGATGGTGAGCGAGCGCGCGCCGGACCGGCGAGCCTCGGCAAGATTTGCGAGGTTCCCCGACGCAAGGTTGTCGACGACGTCGACGCTGTGGCCTTCGGCGAGCAGCCGGTCGACGAGGTTCGAGCCGATGAAGCCTGCGCCACCAGTGACGAGCGCTCTCATGCCTCGGGCTCCGGCAGCCGGACGCTCGTGAGCACGGCCCCCGCATCGATCTCCCACCCGTCTCCGATGACCACGTCGTCGAGCACGGCATCGGGCCCGACGACCACGCGCGAACCGAGGATCGACCGAGTGACTCGCGCGTTCGCACCGATCTGGGTGCCTGTCATGAGCACCGAATCTTGCACACGCGCGTCCGCTCCGATCGCGCATCTGTCGGACACGATCGATCGCTCGACGGTCGCGCTCGGGTCGACGGAAGCCGTCCGCGCCACACCCTCGACTCGATGGCGCGGCCGCTCGCCGAGCAGGTCGAGGTTCGCCTTGAGGAACTGCTGCGGCGTGCCGGTGTCGAGCCAGTAGTCGTCGGTCGCCATCGCATACAGCCGCCCCTCATCCGCCATCGCAGGGAAGATCTCACGCTCGATCGACACGCGGCGATCACCGGGGATGCGATCGAGCACAGACGGCTCGAACACGTAGGTGCCCGCGTTGATGCGGTTGGTCGGCGCCTCGTCGCGCGGTGGCTTCTCGATGAAGGCGATGACCCGCCCGTTCTCGTCCGTGGGGACGACGCCGAACACCGACGGGTCCTCGACCGGGGTGAGGTGGATCGTCGCCTCCGCGCCGCTGTCGCGATGGAAGCGCACGAGAGCACCCAGGTCGAGATCGGTGAGCACGTCTCCGTTGACGACGACGAACGTGTCGTCGATGCCCGCTTCTCGCGCCGCGAAGCGGATCGCACCGGCCGTGTCGAGGGGTTCGGGCTCGACCGCATAACGGATGCGGACGCCGTTGCACATCTCGTCAGGGAAGGCCTCGATGAACGCGTCGGGCCGGTACCCGACGGACAGGATCGCCTCGTCCACGCCGTGGTCGGCGAGGTGGCCGACGACCCACTCGATCATCGGTCGATGCCCGAGCGGCAGCATCTGCTTCGGGGAGGTGAGCGTCAACGGCCGGAGCCGGGTGCCGAAGCCCCCGACGAGGACGACCGCTCTCACGAACCGGTGGTTGCGGCCGCAGGAGGCGTCGAGGAGGAGGGAGCCGCGGTCGTCGCCGGCGCCGACGCCCCCGGTGTCGCCACGGCCGTGGTGTCCGTGATGTTGCCGAGGGTCGCGCTGCCCGCAGGCTGCGGCACGTCGGTGAGCTTGTCGAGCTGCGCGACGCTCGGAGGCTTCGGGATGTCGGTGCCGTCGGGGACGAACGCCAGCGTCATCAGCATGCGGTCGTTGTCGAAGTGGATCTTGCCGAAGTCGCTCGTGACGATGCGCGGGGTCGTCGCCTCCTCGGTCTGCCAGACCGCGACCTTCCACGTCGCGGGCTTGCCGTTGCAGTCGTCGCCGTTCTTGAACGAGCCGACGCCAGGCACGTCGATCTTCGTGTCGCTCAGCTTCAGGCCGGTCGCGTCGGCGAAGACCTGCAGGGTCGCGTTCTTGCCCGCCGAGCTGCTGACGTACGGGTGGATGTGGATCACGCCGTCAGCGTGCGTGTGGATGCCCTCGGGATCGGTCTGCACCTGCAGAGGGTCGAGGAACGCGTCGCACGCGTAGATGCCGTACGCCGTGTGCCAGTGGTCGACGTTGGCAATTGGCTGGGTGTCGTCCGCTGTCGCCTTGTTGTTGCGGCTCGCGAAGATCACCAGTGAGAGGCCGAGCACGAGGATGACCGCGATCGTGACGGGGAACGTGAGGTTGCGCTGCTGGGAGACCTTGCCGCCGCCGCCGACGCGGCTCGCGCGGGCGACCTTCTTCGACGACGAGGCTTTGCCCATAGGGGCAAGACGCTAGTCGTGGCGGCACCCGACCCGAAGTCACCGACGAACGGCTCGCAGCTCGTGACGACGCTCGCAGAGCTCGGTGAAGAGGCTCTCGTACTGCGCGGCGACGGCCTCGGGAGACGCCCAGCCTTCGACGAACCGGCGGCCGGCGGCACCCATCCGGGCAAGATCGTCGGGCGCGGCCACCAACCGGGTCACCGCCTTCGTGAAGGTCTCGGGATCGTCGGGCGGCACCGCGACCCCCGCGCCCGATCGCTCGACGAGACGCTCGACCTCGGTGTCGCGGTCGACGCTCGCCAGCACCGGCCGCCCGGCTGCGAGGATCGAGTACGTCTTGGACGGCACGCTCGAACGGCCGAGGCCTCGCTTCAGTGGCACGACATGGAGGTCGGCTGCCGCGAGCACCTCGGGGAGGCGGCTGCGGGGCTGCAGGTCGACGAAGCGAACGTTCGGCAGGCCGCGCGCCGCGGCCTCGAGCCCGGGCCGCGCGGCGCCTCCGCCGTTGATGACGAAGACGACGGCCGGGTCGTGCGCGAGCGCGGTCGCAGCGGCCAGCATGAGCTCGAGCGATTGCGACATGCCGATGTTGCCTGCGTACATCACGACCGTCTTGCCCTCGATGCCCAGCTCGCGTCGGTAGCTGTTCTCCCGAGGCTGCGGCGTGATGAACGTCGTGTCGACGAAGTTCGGGATCACACGCACCTTGGCGGCTTTGGCCGGATCGATCTTGGCCACGACGTTGTCGCGCAGATCGTCCGACAGCACGGTCACGGCGTCAGCACGCGCGTAGCTCATCCGCTCGAGCTGCTTCGCCGCCGCGATCACCCGCTCCCCCTTGAGCACGCCGAGCTC
>DATKAS010000346.1:0-9233 GCA_035497855.1 Acidimicrobiales bacterium | reverse complement strand
CCGCGGCGAGACGCCGACGATCGCGCAAGTCGCTGACGAAGCGCTCATGACGCGCACGACCGTGTATCGGTACTTCCCGACGCAGGAGTCGTTGCTCCTCGAGCTGTCGATCACGCTGAGCCTCGCCGAGGTCGACGATCTGCTGGCGGCGCCGTTCGTCGAGGACGCGGCGCCTCGTGAGCGTCTCGTCGAGCTCGTCGAGGTGTTCAACCGCTACGTCGCCGCGAACGAGCCCTTGATGCGCACGGCGCAGCGGCACTACCTCGACACGTGGCTCGCGGCCGAGCGCGCGGGCGAGGGCCACGACCAGCACGTGCGTGAAGGACGCCGATTGCAGTGGATCACGACGATCCTGCAACCGATGCGCGGCAGGGTGCCTGACACCGAGCTGCGGCGACTCGAGCTCGCGCTCTGCTTGGTGCTCGGCGCGGAGGCGTTCACGGTGCTGCGCGACGTCTGTCACCTCGAGGCGGACGAAGCCGTGGAGGTGACGAAATGGGCGACAGAAGCGCTGCTCTCCGCGGGGCTGCGGACGGCAACGCCGTGACCGCGCTCCGCGATGTCTCGCGACATCACAGCGTGGAGCTGGGGGGAATCGAACCCCCGTCCATCGGGTGAGCACCGACCGCGCTACGACCATTCCCGCTTCGGGGCTGACGGCACCCCACCGGCGGGTCGGCGGGCCTCGCGGCCACCGCCGGGTCTTTCCCCGACGTCAGCGGTCTTTCCCGCCGCCAGCGGTCTTTGCCGCGGTCATCCCCCGCTTCTGTTGCCGGGCTGCGGTGGATCGGCCCCGTGCGGCCTCTCGGCTCACGATGTCTCTGCGACTACCTAGGGACTAGGCAGCGAGAGCGAACTGCTGGTTGGCAGTTGTTGTTGGTGCCCCGTTTAGCGAGTCTGAGCAACTCGGGTCGCACGTCCGGAACCCGGCTCCGATGTCGAAACCGATCAGCCCCGTGATCTGCGTCTCCGAGGATACCGGGCGCTCGCGCTGGAGCGAGCAGCCATCAAGACCTCGTCATCCTGGCGGGGTGGCGACTCGCTCGCGCGCCCCGATCGTGCCGGGCGCCGCGACGTAGGGCTCGAAGAAATCGTTCGCAGGTGCACCCGATTCGCTGAGCACGATCGCGGGCACGGCCATGCCGTCGAGTTCCTCACGGATGATGTCGGCGTGCCCCGCGTGGCGGGCGAGCTCCTCGATCTGATGGACGAGCCCGTAGCGCATGAACGCAGGCCGGCTGTCGTAGATGCCGTACCACGGTGCGGGCGCGACGATGGTTTGCGCGGACGGGTCGGTCGCCCCGATGGCTTCCAGGTAATCGACGC
This sequence comes from Acidimicrobiales bacterium, assembly GCA_035497855.1. GTDB lineage: Bacteria > Actinomycetota > Acidimicrobiia > Acidimicrobiales > DATKAS01 > DATKAS01. The sequence continues at coordinate 7,907 of DATKAS010000346.1, read as the reverse complement.
GGACCGCGTCGAACGTCGCGAGCACGTCGGCAGCGGTCTCATCGTCTGCGAGCGCAAAGCTCGCCTCGTGCGCAATGAACGCTGCTTCATCGAGGGAGCGGTTCGGATCGGCAGTGCCCGTGAGACGCTCGGTCGTGCCGCGCATGACGTAGATCGCGTGCTTCACCAGCCCGCCGATCGAGAGAGCGCTGCGGCACGGCCGCAGCCGTACTTGCTCCTCGGTGAGGCCGATCGCCGAGGCTCGGATCGCGTCGAGCTGATCGCTCACGTAGTGAAGGATCGTGGTGATCTCGTCGTCACATGCAGGTGCGTACATGGATCGATCGTCGCGCTGAAACCGGTCGTCTCATGGCCGGTTCAGTCCTCTGAGTCGAGCGTCACCGCGGCGCAGCAGATCGGGCACCCAGAAGGAGACGTGACAACCTACGGCGATGGAATCAGTCGAGGGAAAGGTCGGCGTCGTGACAGGCGCCGGGTCCGGGATAGGGCTCGGGATCGCTCGCGCCTTCGCCGACGCCGGGATGCGAGTGGTGCTCTCGGACAACCGGGCGGACGCGCTCGATGCCGCTGTCCGCGACCTGCGCGCGGCGGGACGTGACGTCGTCGGCGTTCCGACTGACGTGTCGAAGCTCGCGGAGGTGCAGGCGCTCGCCGAGGCAGCGCTCGATTCGTACGGCGCGGTGGACGTCCTCTGCAACAACGCGGGTGTCGGGCTCTTCAAGACGATCGCCAAGACCACGATGGACGACTGGGAGTGGACCCTCGCCATCGACCTGTGGGGCCCGATCCACGGCGTGCAGACGTTCCTTCCGATCATCGAGCGCCAGCCCGAGGGCCACATCAACTCGACGTCTTCGATGGCCGGGCTCCTCGCGGTGCGGGCGCTCGGCGCGTACAACGTGGCGAAGCACGGCGTCGTCGCGCTGATGGCGACGCTGCAGCGTGAGCTCCGCGCTGCGCACTCGCCTGTGTACGCGTCCGTGCTCTGTCCGGGAGCGGTGAACACGGGGATCGGGCGCAACAGCGTCGACAGCCGCCGGGCACGAGACGGGGTCGCGCCGACGCGCGGTCCGGGCGAGGGGCGAGCCGAGGGCGAACCCGACCTCGGTGCTGTGCTCGACGCCATGGACCCGAACGAGGTCGGCAGGCTCGTGCTCGACGCCGTGCGCACCAACCGGTTCTGGGTCTTCACCGACCCGCGCATGTTGCGGAGCGTGCAGGATCAGGTCGAGGCGATGGTGGAAGACGGCGCGCTGAGCCGGCTCAGGATGTGAGGGCGAACACTTCGAGGAACTGCTTCTTCGCAGCACGCGATCCCGAGATCGACGAGTCGAAACGGGCCCCTTGCCGTGCACGCACGAGCGACGTCGAGTCGGTCGTGATGATCACTTCGGCGTCGCCCTCCGTCGGCTCGACTCGTGTCTCGTTGCCGTCGAGCGCGATGTCGACGGAGCTTTCGCCCACAGTGAGGCGTACCCGCATGGCGACGTCGGTCGGACGCCGCCAGGGGAGCAGCAGCGCGTTCGCTGCCCGAGCCGCGCTCATCTCCTTGTCGGGCTCGCCGTCGAGGTACTTGACGCCGAACCTCGCCATCGCACGGAGCACCGGGACGATGCGGCGCCCGTCGTCGGTGAGTCGATAGACGCTGCGGGCGGCAGGCGGGGGAAGCTCGGCGGTCGTCACCAGCCCCGCGTCCTGCAGGGTGCGGAGACGATCGCACAGCAGGTTTGGAGCGATGCCGGCGAGCGCCGACTTCAGATCGGTGTAGCGACGATCACCCTGGGCGAGCTCGCGGCAGATGAGGAGTGTCCACCGGTCGCCCACCACGTCGAGCCCAGCGGCGATCGGGCAGTACTGGCCGTAGGTGCGATCGGGAAGTGTCATGAGTCACCCGGGAAGATCACTAGATTTTTTATAGCACTTGCACCATAGTCTATAGCGATGGCCAGAGCAACCACGACCCGCAGCCCCTGGACCGTGCTCGTGTCGACGAGCCTCGCCGTGTTCGCGGTCTTCCTCGACACGACGATCCTGTTCGTCGCCTTTCCCGCGATCCGAGCCGACTTCAGCGACGTGAGCGCGGCGTCGATGTCGTGGGTGCTCAACGCCTACACCATCGTGTTCGCGGCGCTGCTCATCCCGGCGGGTCGTCTCGCCGACCGAGTGGGTCGGCGGCGTACGTTCCTCACCGCTGTCGTGCTGTTCACGACGGCGTCGATGTTGTGCGGGCTCGCGCCGACCGCTGGCCTTCTCGTCGTGGCGCGCATCCTCCAGGCCGTCGGTGCTGCGGCCCTCGTGCCGTCGTCGCTCGCACTCGTGCTGCAGACCTTCCCGCGCGAGCGGATCCCCGTCGCCGTCGCGATCTGGGGCGCGATCGGGGCTGCGGCCGGTGCTGCCGGTCCCACGCTCGGAGCTCTCGTCGTCGAGAACTGGAGCTGGCGCTGGGCGTTCTTCATCAACCTCCCCGTGGGGATCGTCAGCCTGCTGCTCGGACGGCGAGTGCTCCCCGAGGGGCGTGAGTCCAACCCCGGTCGCCTCCCCGATCCGTTCGGTGTCGTGCTGCTCGCAGCCGGCCTCGCCCTCCTCGCGTTCGGCATCGTGAAGACGAACGACTGGGGGTGGACGAGCACGGCGTTCATCGGCACGATCGCGGCATCGGCGGTGCTCATCGCGGTGTTCGTGTGGCGATGCAACCGGGTGTCGAACCCCCTGCTCGACCTCTCGCTGTTCCAGTCGAGGTCGTTCTGCTGGGCGAACGCTGCGATGCTCGTCTACGCGACCGGTTTCAGTGCCATGTTCCTCGGCAACGTGCTCTTCCTCACGGAGGTGTGGCGCTACTCGATCCTCCAAGCAGGCCTTGCGATCTCGGTCGGTCCCGTCATCGTCGCGGTGACGGCTCCGTTCTTCGGACGACTCGCGGGCCGGATCGGCCAGCGCGCCCTCCTCGTGCCCGGCGGTCTCGTCTGGTCCTCCGGGGGGCTGCTGCTCATCACGCGGGCCACGACCTCGAGCGACTACTTGGGTCAGTACTTGCCGGCGATGACGCTCACTGCGCTCGGCGTGTCGCTGATCCTCCCGCAGCTCTCGTCGGCCGCGGTGCAGGGCCTCCCGCCGGATCGGTTCGGGTCGGGCTCCGCGGTGAACCAATCGGTGCGCAACCTCGGTCAGACCCTCGGCGTCGCGCTCGTCGTCGCCCTGACTGCCGACCTCGCGCCGGACAACGCGCTGGCCACGTTCCATCGCGTGTGGTGGCTGCTGGTCGGGTGCGGCCTCGTCGTCACCGCGCTGTCGTCCCGCCTCCCACGTCGCGTCGTGGCGTCCACGTCCACGCCCGTCGCTGCCGAGCTGGTCGCAGCATGAACGCGATCGATCTCACCGTGTTCGATCGCACGACGTCGGTGACCGCAGACGAGCGCGCGCCGCTCGTCGTGCACGCGTCCCTCGACGAGTCGTGGTCGTCGTTGCGTGGGGTGCACGGCGGATACCTCACCGCGATAGCGGTGCGCGCGGCTGAGACACAGCTCGTCGGCAGAGCCGTGCGCTCGGTGACGACGTCATTCCTTCGTCCGGCGGCGATCGGCCCCGCACGTCTGTCGATCATGCCTGTGCGCGAGGGTCGCAACCTCACGACGATTGCCGTGACGATCGAGCAGGAGGGCACCGTCGCGACCGTTCGGGTCACCGCCGGGAACGACGACGTCGGTGGCGCGTCGTGGGAGCACCCGCGAGCACTGGACCTCTATCCGATCGAGGCGTGTGTCCCGCTCTACCCGCCTGCCTCCGCGCGCCACTTCGAGCAGGCGGACGCGTTGCTCGATCCGCGGGGTGTGCCGTTCTCCCACGGCGAGCTCGAACGCCTCGGCGGGTACGTACGCCCGCGCGAACGACGGCCGATCGATGCTGCATGGCTGGCGATGATCGCGGACTGGTTCCCGCCGTGCTCGTTCGTCGTGCACGATCCCCCGACCGGCGGCGTGAGCGTCGACTACTCGGTGCACATCCACGCGACGCGCGGCGCCCTCGGTCCCGACGAGTGGTTGGCGGCGAAGTTCGAAGCGCCCGTGAGTCGAGCCGGCCTCGCCCTCGAGCATGGCATCGTCGTGGGCCCGGACGGCGGTGCGCTCGTCGAGTCGTTCCACACCCGATGGACGGCGTGAACGCTGGTTGACCTGGCTTCGTGACGACCTGGGAACTCGCGGCGTGCTCCGGACGACCAGTGACCGTGAACCGCATTCGACTCGTCGCCAGCTTCTTCGTCGCGCTCGTCCTCCTCATCACCTGGACGGGGGTCGCGAGCGCGCACGTCACGCTCGACCCCGACGAGGCGGAGGCGGGCGGGTTCACGATCCTCCACTTCCAAGTGCCGAACGAGTCGGACACGGCCAGCACCGTGAAGGTCGAGATCGCCATGCCACAGGGCGTCGTGCTCCCCTCGGTGCTGGCAGAGCCGGTGGCGGGGTGGACCGTGAGCGTCGAGACCACCCCGCTCGAGACGCCCATCGAGACGGACGATGGTGTCGTGACCGAGGCGGTCTCACAGGTGACGTACGAGGGTGGAGAGATCAAGCCCGGCGAGTTCCAGCTGTTCAACATCGAAGCCGGCCCCCTTCCTGATCAAGCGGGCACGACCCTTCTGTTCCCCGCCGTCCAGACCTACTCGGACGGCCAGGTCGTGCGTTGGGTCGACCAGACGCAGGCGGGCCAGCCCGAGCCCGAGCATCCGGCTCCCCATCTGAACCTCGTGAGTGCGCCGGCGGCCGACGACGGCTCGAGTGGCGGCAGCGGCAGTGACTCGACTGCGAAAACCCTTGGCGTGATCGGGATCGTCGTGGGCGCCGTCGGGGTGGTGCTCGGCGGCCTCGCCTTGGCTCGATCTCGGAAGCCCACCACGACCTGACAGCATCAGGGCTCGTGGACGAGCTCACCGCTCTGGCGGTCGCCGCCAGGGCTGGTGACCAGGCCGCGCTGGGAGCGTTCGTGCGCGGGTCACAAGCCGATGTCTGGCGGTTCTGCGCCTATCTCCTCTCACCCGACCGCGCCGACGACGCCACGCAAGACACGTACCTGCGCGCGGTTCGGGCACTGCCGAGGTATCGGGCCGACGCGCCCGCTCTGCGGTGGTTGCTGTCGATAGCGCGCCACGCGTGCGCGGACACGCTCCGCCGCGAGTCGCGGCGGGCTGAGCTCGCGGTCGAGTTCGCGGAACCGACCCGCGCCTCGCATGCCGCGGTGGTCGATCTCTTCGATCTCATCTCGCGCCTCGAACCCGATCGTCGCGCCGCGTTCGTCCTCACCCAGATCCTCGGGCTCTCCTACGCGGAGGCCGGCGAGGTGTGCGCTTGCCCGATCGGCACCATTCGGTCCCGTGTCGCGCGCGCCAGGGAGGCACTCGTCGCTGCGCTCGTCGACGATGAATGCGATCTCGGCGAGCGAGGGAACTGGCGGGCTGCCGAGGGCGACTCGTAGGCATGGACTGCATGGCGTGCCGCGAGGTGCTCTCCGCGGCGCTCGACCACGAGGCCGACGCAGCCGAGGTCGCGGCAGCCTCCTCCCACGTCGCGGCGTGTCCGGCGTGCAACTCCTACCGCTCGCAGCTCGAGGCACTGCATCGACGGGCGCGCCTACGCCCCAGCGAGGCTGTCCCGGATCGCACCGCCTCGATTCTGGCCTCGCTCCGTCGCTCGTCTCGCGTCCGAAACCTGCGCCAAGCGTTGGCGGCCGCCGGTGCAGCCGCCGTGTTCGCAGCGACCGCCTTCGTCCTCGTCTCGCGCCACGAGCCGAGCCACTTGTCGGCGGCGCCGGGCGTCGCGGTGTCGCAGGTCGCGATCAGCCCGGGTCCGACGGGCGGCCTCTCCGTCGTCTCCTTCCGGGTGCACAACCTGTCGGCGCAGCCCGACGCGCTCGTCGGTGCGCGCACGACAGCAGCGAACGATGCGACGCTCCATTCCCTCCGCAACGTGGAAGGCCGAGACATCATGCAATCGGTCGATCAGATCGCGATCGCGGGAGGTGAGACCCGTGACCTGGGCGACGGAACGTCTCACATCATGCTCGTCGACCTGCGTCAGCGGCTCGACCCCGGCGTTCGCGTGACGATCGAGCTGGACTTCGACCATGCAGCACCCGTCGACGTCGATGGCGTGGTGACGACGTGACCTCGATCAGACGAGGCGCACCGGCTCCGTGAGGTGACCGAGCTTGTCGGGGTTCACGACGATGCGGATCGCCTGCACCCGACCGCCGTCATCCTCGATCGCGATCACCATGTACGGACGACCCCGCTTCGAGATGACGAGCGACGGCGTGCGGTTCACCTCGGTGAACTGCATGTCGGCACCCCAGTCGAAGCCGCGCTTGGTGAGGTTGACGAGGAGGCGGGTGACCCGATCGGCACCGATCACCGGTCGACGCGCCGCGTGGCGATGCGGACCTCCGTCACTCGTGAGCACGACGTCGTGGTCGAGGAGCGCCATCGTTCCTTCCACGTCGCCCTGCGAGACAGCCGTGAGCAGCGCGAGCGCGAGGGACGGTGAGGCGCCGGCGCCGGCGTGAGGCTTCGACTGCTGGAGCTTGCGGCGCGCCCGTGACGCGATCTGGCGGCACGCGACCTCGCTCTTGCCCACAGTCGCGGCGATGTCGGTGAACGCCTCGCCGAACACGTCGCTGAGCAGGAACACGACCCGCTCGATCGGGCTCAGCTCATCGAGCAGGACGAGGAAGCCGAACGTCAGCGAATCGGCCATCTCCGCCCGCTCCGCCGGCCCGGCCTCGGTGGCGACTGGCTCGGGGAGCCACGGCCCGACATAGTCCTCCCGCTTGCGCTGCTGTGCTCGCCACGCGTCGAGCGCGAGCCGGCTCACAACCGTCGTGAGCCACGCCGCGGGCCGCTCGATGTCCGTCGCCGCCTGCCAGCGGATCCACGCGTCCTGCACCACATCTTCTGCGTCGACGGCGGAGCCGAGGATGCGGTACGCGAGCCCGAGCAGCCTCGGACGTTCTACCTCGAAGACATCGACGGACTGCACGGGTTCGTCCACTCGTCTCAGCGTGCCGCGGCCAGCGGGGCGACGCACGCACGAGCCGCAGCTGCCGCGGCGGCTCCGCTCGCGATCGAAGCGTCGCTCAGCAAGCCGACCGGCCCCACCCAGTCCCCGGCGACGAACAGACGGTCGTGCCGCGGCACCGACTCCGTGGGCCGACCCGCGAGGCCGCCGGCTTCGACGGTCGGAACAGTCCACGCGACGTGCATGTGGGCCAGGAAGCGCTCCTCCACGATGGACGACCGGTCGATTCCTGCAGCGACGGCGAGTCGGTCGAGCGTCGAGCGGTCGGTGGCCGCGTCGCGAGCGCCGTAGCGCATGAGATGGACGACTGCACCGCCGTCGGGCGCGAGGTCCGCAGGTGGGCAGTGCGTCGAGAGGTACAGCGGCTCGCTGAAGCCGAACACGACGGGACGCTCAGGTGGTCGGGTGAGGCCGAGGTCGAGGCACGCGGCCGTCACAGGAGCACCGAGATCGCCCCACGGATCGTCGCCGAGCAGGCCCACGGCGGCTGCAGGTCCGCCGCTCGCGACGATCGCCGCGCTCGTCAGGATCGGACCGGCCGACGTCACGACCTCCACTTGCCCGTCGACCTCGCACACCGACAGCGCGGTGGTCTTCCGCTCGACGGCGACGTCGCGCACCGAGCACACCTCGAGCAACGCGTCGACCATCGTCTGCCAGCCGCCGTCGATGTAGCGAACGCCCGATGCGATCGCCATCTGCATCTGGGGGACGGCTGCATCCGCCGAGATCGGCATCTCGTCGGGATCGACGTACGTCGCCGTGCGCAGGAGCATCGAGATCAGCTGGCGGGCTTCGGGCTGCAGCTCGAGGCTGTCGAGCCATTGCGAAGCGCTCATCGCC
>DATKAS010000345.1:0-4348 GCA_035497855.1 Acidimicrobiales bacterium | reverse complement strand
GCAACGCGACGTTCACGCTCGGCAAGATGCTCTACAAGCGTGCGCGCCTCATCGGGACCGTGCTCCGCGCTCGGCCGCTAGAGCAGAAGGCCGCGATCAGCAGGCAGTTCGCCCGCGAGGTCGTCCCGCTGTTCGACCAGGGCTTGCTGAAGCCGGTGATCGATCGGCGGTTCTCACTCGACGATGTCGTCGCCGCGCACCGCTACATGGAGTCGAACGCGAACGTCGGCAAGATCCTGCTCGAGATCTCGTAGCCGCTCTCCGCTGCGCTTCGATCGGCTCCGCTCGCTTCGCTCGGCAATCGTTGCTTCGCGCACCCGGGCGGCGCACTGCGCCGCCCCGCTTCGATCGGCTTCGCTCGGCGCTACCTGCTCTCCACCGGCACGTAGTCGCGGAGCGGCGGACCGACGTAGGCCTGGCGCGGTCGCGAGATCTTCTGGTCCTTGTCGCCGAGAAGCTCGACCCAATGCGCGAGCCAACCGGACGTGCGCGGGATGGCGAACAGCACGGTGAACATCTCGAGCGGGAACCCCATCGCTTGGTAGATGAGGCCCGAGTAGAAGTCGACGTTCGGGTACAGCTTGCGGCTGATGAAGTAGTCGTCGCTGAGGGCGACCTCTTCGAGCTTCAGCGCGATGTCGAGCAGCGGGTTCATGCCCGTGACCTCGAACACCTCGTACGCCGCCTTCTTGATGATCGTCGCCCGAGGGTCGTAGTTCTTGTAGACGCGGTGACCGAAACCCTGCAGCCGACCCTTGCCCTGCTTCACCGACTCGATGAACGCAGGCACGTTCTCGACGGAGCCGATCTCGGTGAGCATGCGCACGGCCGCCTCGTTCGCGCCGCCGTGCAGCGGGCCGTACAGTGCAGCGGCCGCTGCTGCACACGCCGAATACGGGTCCGCGTGCGCAGAGCCGACGACCCGCATGGCGGTCGTGCCGCAGTTCTGCTCGTGCTCGGCATGGAGGATGAAGAGCAGGTCGAGTGCGCGGACGAGCACGGGATCGGGGTCGTACTCGCCGATCTTCCACATCATGTTGAGGAAGTTCGCCGGGAAGCTGAGCGTGTTGTCGGGATAGACGAAGGGGAGGCCGCTGCTGAAGCGATGGCAGCACGCGGCGAGCGTGGGCATCTTCGCGATGAGCCGAAGGATCTGCTTGTCGCGTGACTCGGGGTCGAAGATGTCCTTCGCGTCGTTGTAGAAGGTCGAGAGCGCGGCGACGGCCGAGACGAGCATGCCCATCGGATGCGCGTCGTAGTGGAACCCGTCCATGAACCGCTTGCGCATGTTCTCGTGGATGAACGTGTGGTGCGTCACGTCGCTCGTCCACTTGTCGAGCTGCTCGGTGTTGGGGAGCTCGCCGTTCAGCAGGAGATACGCGACCTCGAGGTAGGTCGACTTCTCGGCCAGCTGCTCGATCGGGTAGCCGCGGTAGCGCAGGATGCCGGCGTCACCATCGAGGTACGTGATCGCACTCGCACACGCCGCTGTCGACAAGAACGCGGGGTCGTACATGCGCAGATCAGGGTCGAGCTCTCGCAACGCCGACGACGGGAACACCCCGTTTGTTATGTCGACCGTGATCTCTTTCCCGGTGCGGTTGTCGATGATGGTGATGGTGTCAGCCATCCTCGTTTCCCCCTTGGTCGTCTTGGCTCCACAGTACCGGCGCGGTGGATGAGCTGCGCCCGCTCACAGCGGTGAGTTGTCGTGCTTGCGGCCGACGAGCGACTCCTGCTTGCTCTCGAGCATCGCGAGGGCGTGTGCGATCTCCGCACGCGTGTCGGCAGGGTCGATCACGGCATCGACGTAGCCCCGCTCGGCCGCGACGAACGGGTTGAGCAGGCGGTCCTCGTAATCGGCCTCCAGCCGGATGCGCTCCTCGGGCGTGCTTCTTCGGTGGAGGATCTCGATCGCGCCCTTCGCTCCCATGACCGCGAGCTCGGCGGAGGGCCAGGCGAGGCACAGGTCGTTCCCCATCGTCTTCGAGTCCATCACGATGTACGCGCCACCGTAGGACTTGCGCAGGATGAGGCAGATGCGGGGCACCGTCGCCCGTGCGTACGCGAACGCCAGCTGCGCACCGTGGCGGATCATCCCGCGCCACTCGAGGTCCTTGCCGGGATAGAAGCCCGAGGTGTCCACCAACGTGATGATCGGCAGGTTGAACGCGTCGCAGAAGCCGACGAACCTCGCGCCCTTCTGTGACGCCGGGATGTCGAGGGTCCCGGCGATCGCGATCGGCTGGTTCGCGACGACGCCGACGGGCCGTCCGCCGATCGTCGCGAACGCAGTCACGAGGTTCGGGGCCCATCGCGAGCGGAGCTCGAGCAGGTCGCCGTCGTCCGCGATCGCGGCGATGACGTGGCGGACGTCGTACGAGCCCGTCGATGCGGCGGGCAGCAGGTCGCCTGCTTCGGGCGTCGGTCGGTCGGGAGGGTCGGCGGTCGGCCACCGCGGCGGGGCTTCGTCCGCGTGCGCGGGGAGGTAGGCGAGCAGCAGCTCGATCATGTCGCGGGCGACATCGACATCGTCGACGACGAGTGACGCCGCGCCGGTGTGCCGCGCGTGCACGTGGGCGCCGCCGAGCTCGGCGGAGTCGATGCGCACCCCGGTGAACTCGGTGACCATCGTCGGTCCGCTCACGAACGCGTACGAGTCCGACGTCATCACCACGAGGTCAGCGAGCCCCAGGAGCAACGCAGGGCCGGAGACCGCTGGGCCCGTCACCGCGACGACGATCGGCACGATGCCGGAGCAATCGGCGAGGGCACGGGCCGCGAGCCCCCAGCCGTGGAGCGCGGCCATGCCCTCGACGATGTCCGCGCCACTCGACGCGATGTAGCCGACGAGGGGGATGCGCTCGTTGAGGGCGGTCTGCGCGGCGATCGCGATCGACTCGCCGTCGTCCGAGCTGAGCGCGCCGCGCCGGTCGCTCGGATCGATCTCGACCACGACCGCGGGCCGGCCTCCGATGTCGTCGACCCGCGCGGTGACACAGCCCTTGGTGCCGGCCCGGATCGCGACGTGCACGACGCCGAGGTTAAGTCGAACTGGGGAGGGCGGGGTGCAAGCCGGGCTGGTCGGTCGCCTGTGCCCGCACCACGGCACGCACGATCGCCGCCACGCCCTCGGCTTGCGGTGACAGCAGGCCCCGCCGCTTGTGCGCCAACCCGACGCTGCGGCGTGCGAGCCCCCTGACGGGCACACGCTTCCAGGCACCCGTGACGTAGGTGGGGATGGCCGTGGCGGGGAGCACCGCAGCGCCGAATCCCTGGAAGGCGAGCGACGCCGCGAGCCGCACGCCGTCGAGCTCGGCTTGTGGCTGCAAGCGGACACCTGCGCGCGCCGCCTGGAGCTCGAGCTCGTCGCGGAGCGCGGTGCCGGGTGCGCTCAGGAGCAACGGGTAGTCGCCGAGCTGAGCAAGGTTCACGCGGTCCCGCTGGGCGAGGGGATGGCCGGTCGGCGCGACGAGGACGAGGTCCTCCTCGAAGAGCGGCTCGGTCGCCAGCTCGACGTCGTCGGCGGGCAGGTTCACGACGGCAAGGTCGAGGTGGCCCGAGAGCAGCTGCAACGAGAGCGACGTCGTGCTCGCCTCGACGATGACGGTGCGGATGCGGGGATGCTGCTCCCGCAGCCCGTCGAGCAGCCCGGCCGCCAGCCACCGGGCCGTGGTGCCGATCACTCCGAATCGCACGTCACCGCTCAGCTCGGTGCCCAGCCGGGCCACGTCGCCTCGGATCGCGTCGAGCTCGGCATGCACTCGCCGGGCTCGTGTGACGACCGCAGCGCCTTCGGCGGTGAGGCGGCCGGACTGACGGTCGACGAGCGTCACACCGAGCTCGCGCTCGAGCCGGGCGACATGGGCCGAGACGTTCGACTGCACGGTGTGGAGCGCCTTGGCCGCGCCTGAGAACGTGCCGTGCTCCGCCACGGCCACGAGCGCCTGGAGCTGGCGGACATCCATCCGTGCCAGTGTGCCCCATCGCTTTCAGCGATGGCGAGTCTCGTTGATAACTATTGGACAGATCGGTCACGAAACGGCATACTGGTTGTCACAAGATCGAAGTGGACCAAGCCCCCCCTTTGGATCCACCTCGATGTGAGCCCACCGAAGCGGTCCCCCCACCGCAGGGCTCCAGGTTGAGAGGGCCGGCCAACCCCCCAAGGGCCGGCCCTTTCCCGTTTTCCCCGGTCTCTCTAAGGTGCGAGCACCGGCATCGCGAAAGAGTGCGCATCAGTGGGCCAGACCGCAGCGATCTTCGATCTCGACCGCACGCTGCTGGCGGGAGCCAGCGGCCCGATCATCAGCACGGCGCTGCGGGAGGCGGGCGTCATCTCGAACCG
>DATKAS010000344.1:0-3369 GCA_035497855.1 Acidimicrobiales bacterium | reverse complement strand
CAGGCTCGCGCGTCCCGCCGCGCGCAGCGTCGTGATGTCCACCCTCCTCGGCGGCGCGTGCATCGCCTCGTCGATCGGCCTGCTCGGCACGTCGGCGTGGCTCATCTCCCGGTGCGCGCAACACGGCTCGGTCGCCGATCTCGGCATCGCCGTCGTGAGCGTCCGCTTCTTCGCCCTGTCTCGTGGGCTCTTTCGCTACGGCGAGCGTCTCGTCGGGCACGACGGCGCGTTCCGGTCGCTCGCAGACCTGCGGGTGCGCGTCTACGAACGGCTCGAGCAGCTCGCACCCACCGGCATCCACGCCTTTCACCGCGGCGACCTGCTGTCGCGGGTCGTCGACGACGTCGACGCGTTGCAGGACGTCGGGCTTCGGGTGCTCCCCGCGTGGTGCATCGCTGTGATCGTCGGACTCGCGACGACCGCAGTCATGTGGCTGATGCTCCCGAGCGCCGCGATCGCGCTCGCGATCGCACTGGCGATCGCAGCAACCTTGGTGCCGTGGCTCTCCCGAGCTCTCGCACGACGTGACGAAGCGCGGAAGGCGCCCGCTCGCGGCGACCTCACGTCGGCGGTCGTCGATCTCCTCGAGGGCGCGCCAGATCTCGTCGCGTTCGGCGGTACCGACGAGCAGGTCGCCCGCATCGCACAGCACGACGCCGAGCTCACACGCGCCGCCACGTCGACGGCTCGCACCGCCGGCGTCGGGTCGGGGCTGATCTCGCTCGCGTCCGGTCTCGCCATGTGGCTCGCACTGGCGCTCGGTGTGTCCGCCGTGCACACCGGCGACCTCGACCCGGTGCTCCTCGCGGTCGTGGCCCTCGTGCCGCTCGCGGCATTCGAGCTGGTGGTCGGGCTCCCCGGCACAGCGCAGGCGATGGAGAGCGCGCAGCGCTCCGCGGCGCGGCTCGACAGCGTCATCAACGCCGACCCGCCCGTCGTGGAGCCGAAGCGGCCGGTGGCACTCCCCCGCGCGGTGCGTCACGACCTTCGCGTGCGCGGCCTGCGGGCCAGATACGCCGCCGACGCGCCGTGGGTTGTCGACGGCGTCGACCTCGACCTCAGCCCCGGCCGTCGCATCGCGCTCGTCGGACCGAGCGGCGTGGGCAAGTCGACGCTGGCGGCTGTCCTCGTCCGCTTCGTCGAGTACGGCGGAGGCTCGGTGCAGCTCGACGGGGTGGAGCTGCACGACGTCGACGGCGACGATGTGCGCCGCCTGGTCGGTCTCGTGGAGCAGGACGCGCACGTCTTCGATTCGACCGTGCGCGAGAACGTGCGACTCGCGCGTCCAGATGCGTCGGATCGTGAGCTTCTCGATGCGCTCAGTCGGGCGCGGCTGGACGACTTCGTCGCCGCGTTGCCGCTCGGCCTCGACACGCCTGTCGGCGAGCACGGCTCGTCGCTCTCCGGCGGGCAGCGACAGCGACTCGCGGTCGCACGAGCCCTGCTGGCCGACTTCCCGATCCTCGTGCTCGACGAACCCAGCGAGCACCTCGACGCGGACACTGCCGACGCCCTCACCGCCGATCTGCTGGCCGCGACCGAAGGCCGCACCACGCTGCTGATCACCCATCGCATGGCGGGTCTCGATGCCGTGGACGAGATCGTCGTGCTCGACCAGGGCCGCGTGGTGGAGCGAATCGAGCCACGGATGAATCGGATGAGAGGTGTGGCATGAACGTCGGCCTGGCTCGACTCCAGTTCGCGACCACGAGCATCTACCACTTCCTGTTCGTGCCGGTGACGATCGGACTCGCGTTCCTCGTGGCCGTGCTCCAGACGATGTGGCACCGCGGGGGCGATCCCGAGCTCAAGCGCCTCACGAAGTTCTTCGGCACCTTGCTCGTGATCAATGTGGCGATCGGAGTGGTCACCGGCCTCGTGCAGGAGTTCGAGTTCGGCATGAACTGGTCGAGCTACTCCCGATTCGTCGGCGACGTCTTCGGTGCGCCGCTCGCGATGGAGGGCCTCGCCGCCTTCTTCCTCGAGTCGACGTTCCTGGGGCTGTGGCTCTTCGGGTGGGATCGACTCCCGAAGCGGGTGCACCTCACCACGATCTGGCTCGTCGCTTTCGGCAGCGCGCTCTCGGCGGCGTTCATCATGGCGGCGAACTCGTGGATGCAGCATCCGGTCGGCTACGAGATCGACCCGACCACGCAAGCACCGGTGCTGAACAACATCGGCGCAGTGTTCACCAACCCCGTGTTCGTGTGGGGGTACATCCACGTGCTGCTGGCCTCCCTCGTCACTGGTGCAGTCGTGATGCTCGGCGTTTCGGCATGGCACCTCCGCCGACATGGCGCGGAGAGCCCGTTCTTCCGCACGGCCAAGGCAGGCCTCGTGGTGCTCGTGCCGGCGATCTTCCTGAACCTGATCGTGGGCAGCAAGCTGGGCGTGATCGAGACGACCTACCAGCCCATGAAGATCGCCGCGGCAGAGGCGCAGTGGGAGACCTGCCAGCCGTGCTCCTTCTCGGTGTTCCAGATCGGCGGCGGCAAGAACGACGAAACACCAACGAAGATCATCGCGATCCCCCACCTGCTGTCCGTGCTCGCCACCGGCACGTGGAACGGCGAGGTGCAGGGCCTCAATCCACTGAACGAGCAGTACCAGCAGCAGTTCGGACCGGGCTGGTACGTCCCGAACGTGTTCATCCAGTACTGGTCGATGCGCGTCATGGCGTACCTCGCCGCACTGGTGCTGCTCCTCTCGCTCTGGGGTGCATGGCTCATACATCGGGGGAAGCTCGCGACCTCGAAGTGGTTCCTCCTCATCGCGACGTGGTCCATCGTCACGCCGTTCCTCATGAACACCGCGGGCTGGATGCTCACGGAGAACGGGCGCCAGCCCTGGATCGTTCAGGGCTTGATGCTCGTGAAGGACGGCGTGTCGAAGTCAGTGAGCTCGACCGAGATCGCGATCAGCCTGATCTTCTTCGTCGTCCTCTACTCGTTGCTCGGCGTCGTCGACGGCATGTTGATGTTCCGCTTCGGGCGCAAGGCGCTCGGCGAGGGTGACGAGGACGAGCACGGGATGCCCGAGGGCCATGACGAACCTTCATCCGACGACGAGCGCGTGCCGGCGTTGACGTACTAGGGGACTCGAAATGGGACTGCAGATCGTCTGGTACGTCATCATCGCAATCTTCTGGACGGGCTTCTTCGTCCTCGAGGGATTCGACTTCGGTGTCGGCGCGTTGCACAGCATCGTCGGCAAGACCGACCTCGAGCGCCGTGTCGCGATCAACACGATCGGTCCGTTCTGGGACGGGAACGAGGTGTGGCTCATCGTCGCGGGCGGGGCGACCTTCGCGGCGTTCCCCGCGTGGTACGCGACCTGGTTCTCGGCCCTGTACCTCGCCCTCGTGCTCGT
>DATKAS010000343.1:0-3641 GCA_035497855.1 Acidimicrobiales bacterium | reverse complement strand
AGTATGGCCATCTGAGTCTCGTCGTCGGAGTCGACCAGATCCTCGTCCAGGTCGGCCGTGGCGGCCGAGGCGTCGTGGAGGGCAAGGACCAGCTGACCCACTGGGGTCGAGTCGTCGCGGCTCTCGACGATGCGGATCCATTCCATCTGCGGCGCATCGAGCGGATCGGCGATCGCACTGTCGAGACCGGCCCCCATGAGCATCACCATGAAGGTCCGGTTGATCAGCGGACGGGTCTCCGCCGGGCAGCCGTTCGAAACGTTCGACAGGCCGACCGTAGTCGTCGGCGCCGGGTCGGAGACCATCTTGAACATGCGGATGGCCTCAACCGACGCTTGGGCGACGTCCTGATTGCAGGTAACGGTGAGCACCAGGGGGTCGAGGAACACATCCGCGATCGGCACACCGGCGGCCTCAGCGGCCGGGAGCAGAGCCTCGATGGCGATCGCGACCCGTCCGTCGGCCGTCGTCGGGATGCCTTCCACACCCATGGTCAGCGCAATCACACTGGCCCCGTATCGGGCGGCCAGCGTCATCACCGAGTCCAGTCGCTCCGGATCAGCCGACGCCGAGTTCAGCATCGCCTTCCGCCTACACACCCTCAGACCAGCCTCCATGGCCGCCAGATTGGTCGTGTCGAGCGACAAAGGGACGTCGCACACCTCCTGGACCGCCTCGACGATCCACGGCATCACCTCGTGACCTGCCTTGCGCTGCGGCCCGATGTTGAGGTCGAGCATGCCGGCCCCAGCCTCGACCTGCTGGCGGGCGAGCTGCTGGATGTACGCCGCATCCCGTGCTTCGATGGCCTCCCTCACGCGCGGCGAAATGATGTGGATGTTCTCACCGATGATCAGCACAGAGCGCCTCCCTCCGCGTCTCGCTCAGGATCTGCTCGACGACCGGTCGCAGAAGCTCGCAGACGACGTTGTCGTCCGGCACCTCGATCACGGGACGGCCCTCAGCGTCCAACCGGGCGAGTGTCTCGTTGCTCGGGATCGTAGCGAGCAGTTTCAAGTCCCTCTGGCGTACCACCTGCATGAGCTGCGGGCCGATGTGGCCGTTGGCTCGGTTGACGATGAGATGGTGCGTCCCGACCTTGGTCTTGAGCTCGTCGATGAGATCGATGATGCGACCTGCCGTCGTGAGGCCGCGGACCGAGGGGTCGCTGATCACGAGCAGCACGTCGACGTCCCTCGTCGTGCGACGGCTCAGATGCTCGAGGCCGGCTTCGTTGTCGATCACCACCACGTCATAGCTCGCGGAGATCCGATCCACGATCGTGCGCAGCATGGTGTTGGCCGCGCAGTAGCAGCCCGGACCCTCGGGCCGTCCCATGGCCAGCAGGTCGACACCCTCTCCCTCAATGATGCTGGCGTTGATCTCGTAGTCGAGCACGTCCTGCTTTGGAACGCCTGCCTCAAGCCGTCCCGAGCGTGCCTTTTCGCCGCTGTCCTCGCGGATGTCGCCGACGGTGCGTTCGAGAGGAAGCCCGAGCACCGCGTTCAGGTTGCTGGCTGGGTCGGCGTCGATGGCCAAGATCGGGACGCGGCCCTGCTCCCTCAGCAGCTTGATGAGAAGCGCGGCTATCGTCGTCTTGCCGGTGCCGCCCTTGCCCGCGATAGCGATTGTCACCGTCATGTGTCTCTCCTCACTTCGCGAGACGTTGCCAGGATGAGTGGCTCGTGCGGCCATCCAGCAGATCACGCACCGACGGGAATGCGTCGATGTCGGTGTGCGGCAGGAAGAGCGCCGACGTGTACTCCTCCATGAACGAGTTGTCGGCCGACAACTCGAGGTAGGTCATGCGCCTCGCGATCTCGGTCTGACGGCGCCGCGCATCGACCGACAGGAGAGCGATGTAGGCACCGAGAGCGCTCGTGTTGCCGAGGAATCGGAAGCGCTCGATCGGCAGGTCGGGCAGCAGGCCGATCTGGACAGCCTTCTCGATGTTGATGAACTGGCCGAACGCGCCGCCGATCAGGAACTGCTCGACAGCGGCGACATCGACTCCTACGCTCTTGCAGAGTACGGAAACGCCCGCGTACATCGCAGCCTTGGCGCGCAGCAGGGCCTCGACATCTGCTTCAGTCAGGACGATGTCGTGGGCCACGTCGGTCTCGGGCGCCCAGGCCACGACATACTCGAAGCCGCGTTCCGTCTCTCTCAAACGAAGCGTGTCGAGGTCGCGGGCGAAGCGGCCACCCTTGAGGAGCGCGCCGGTCACGAACAACTCGGCGAGGAGATCGATCATGCCGCTGCCGCACAGTCCCTGAGGCGCGGCGTTGTCGACGGTGCGGAAGGTCGGCTCGAACGTGCTGCCGTCGATCCAGATGTCCTCGATGGCCCCGGCGGTGGCTCGCATGCCGCAGGTCACACCGGCGCCTTCGAAGGCGGGACCGGCCGAACAGGCGCAGCAGATGAGCCAGTCGCGGTTGCCCAGCACGATCTCGCCGTTTGTACCGACGTCCATGAACAGCGTGAGCTTGTCAGAGGCGAACATGCCGCTCGACAGGACGCCTGCCACGACGTCGCCCCCCACGTAGCTGCCGACTGCCGGCGCGACAGACACGTGGGCGAGCGGATCGGTCTTGAGACCGAGCTGCCCCGCCGACAACGAGGCCAAGCCGGTGATGGTGGGGATGTAGGGCTCCTCGCGCAGGTACTTCGGATCGAGCCCGAGGAGCAGGTGGATCATGACCGTGTTCCCGGCGATCGTCAGCTCGTGGATGTCGCCCGACCTGATGGCGGTGTGCTCTACCAGCTCCTCGATGAGCTCACTGATGGTTCCGACGACCATCTGCTGGAGTCGGGCGAGCCCATGCCCACGCTGGGAGTAGACGATTCGTGAGATGACGTCGTCGCCGCAGGCGATCTGCGCGTTGTAGGCGCCAGTCGAATCGACCACCTTGCCGGAGCGCAGCTGGACGAGATACGCGACGACGCTCGTCGTTCCCACGTCTACGGCCAAGCCGTAGGCACCGCGTGCCGGCTGAGCGGGCGCGACCGAGACGACCCGCGGCGTCAACCGGGCGGCGTTGTCGAACTCGGCGGTCTCAAGGGCCACGGTCACCCTCCAGCCCGCCGTTCGCAGGATCCGACCAAGGTCTCGCGCCACTTCGAGCGGGACCCTCACGGCAGGAACACGGCACTGACGCGAGAGCTCCCTCGTCAGACGATCGACGTCGCTCGTGTTGTCGTCGAGCGAGGGTGGCTCGATCTCGATCGTCTCCATGCGGATCGGTGGCAGCTTCTTCCAATTACCGTAGGGCCGCAGGATATCCGGCTGCGCGTCGCCGTGGCCTAGCTGGCGCAGTCGCTTCCTGCGGGGCCTGGGGACCACCACCCTCAGCCGCCGCTCGCCCCCCGCATCGTCCTCCTCGACGTAGCTCTGGCACGAGAGCAGGTAGCCGCGAGCCTGCTCTTCGGGTGTCAGCCGGGCGTTGCTGCGGGTCCGCAGGACGGCGTCGACGATCTCGTCCCCAACACGCACCTTGCAGCGTCCACATCTGCCCTGACCGCCGCACGGCGCGTCGATATGCACACCGGCCTCGCTGGCTGCTTCGAGCAGGTTGGCCCCCTTGTGGGCCAGGACCACGACGCCCGCGGGCTCGAACTCGACGAGTAGCGGCATCGCCTGC
>DATKAS010000342.1:0-2138 GCA_035497855.1 Acidimicrobiales bacterium | reverse complement strand
AGGTGTGAACGCGATGGTGCCGCCCGGGTCCGCGGACTCGGGATGCACGAAGGCCACTGTCTCCCGGGCGGGTGCCGCCGCCCCGGGATCAGCGTGGTCGCTGGGCTGGTCCTGATCGCTCATCGGTCTGTGGTGCAACGGTAGGGCACCGGTCGTTGCCGGTCATGGATCGGTGCGTTCTTCGAGATCATCGGCACCCAGCTGGTTGATCAGGAGGATGAAAATGTCGCGGATCGTGTCGGTGTCAGGTGCAGCGAGCCAGGCGGGCTCGATCGTGCCCACGGTGACCGAGACCATCGTCGCTCCGGCCTCTGGCATGAGCTCGAGCCGGCAGAAGCAGGGCCACGGCTCCTCGAGGTGCACTTCGAGGAGTCCGGGAGGGTCGGCGTAGAGCGGCTCGCCGACCCAGTGGCTCACGATGAAGAGTCGCTCGAACGCTTCGGGCCTCATGCACTCGACGACGAACGACGCGACGTCGGTCGAGATCCGCGCGACCCTCCGAACCCGGGGCTCGGGCTCGGGTGCCGGCTGTGCCCCTGCCGCCTCGGTTCGGTCGCCGCGGATCGCCTTCACTGCTTGGTCGAACGCGGCGTTCACCTCTTGCATGCGCCGTTCGGCTTCGGGGTCGCCGACCGCTCGGTCGGGATGGAGCGCGAGCGCGAGTCGCCGGCGCGCGGCGCGCACCTCGTCGAGCGTCGCCGTCGGCGCGAGGCCGAGCACGGCGAACGCGTCGGAGCTCACGCGCGGTCCCGCAGTGACGCGTACGCCTCTCGGATGGCAGCGCGGTCGACATCGGGATCGGGCGCGAGCTCATCGACGGGAGCTCCCCGCCACGCGCGGGCGATCTCTGCGACATCGACGCCGTGCAAGAGGGCGGCTGCCTGCACGCACGCTCCCTTCGCGACGTGCTCGGCGTCTTCAGGGACCACGACGGTCTGCCCCGAAAGGTCGGCGAGCACACGCCGGTACGCGGGCGAGTGCGCGCCTCCTCCCACGAGCACGATGCGCGCGCCTTCCACCGGGACGCCCGCCGCGTCGAGTGCATCGATGCCGTCGAGCAGGCCGCACACGACCCCTTCGAATGCGGCACGAGCGAGCTCGTCTCGACTCACATCGCTGCGCAGCCCAGTGATCATGCCGGTCGCATCGGGCCGGTTCGGTGTGCGCTCTCCGTCGAACCAGGGGAGGATCACGACGCCGTTGGCACCCGGCGCTGCTCCCATCGCGAGCAAGGACAGTCGTTCCTCGTCCACACCGAGCACGTGTGCGATCGCGCCGGTGACCTTCGTCGCGTTGAGCGTGCACACGAGGGGCAGGTACCGGCCACTCGCGTCGGCGAAGCCGGCGACCGCCCCCGTCGGGTCTGCAGTCGGGTTGTCACTCACCGCGTACGCAGTGCCAGAGGTGCCGAGCGACACCGAGATCTCGCCCGCGCCGAGACCCGTGCCGAGCGCTGCGGCCATGTTGTCGCCGGTACCACACGCGACGAGCGGACTGCCGGACGCGTCACCCCACTGCCCCGCTGCCTCTGAGGGTCCGAGCACGGGCGGCACCATCGAAGGCCAATCGAGCTCGGGGCCGACGACCTCCAGCAGGTCGAACCGATACCTCTCCTCGAGTGGCGACCAGTACCCGGTGCCCGACGCGTCGCCGCGATCAGTCACGAGGCGACCCGTGAGCTTCCACGTGAGCCAGTCGTGCGGGAGGCACACATGTCGCATCCGGGACCACGCGTCAGCCTCGGTGCGATGGAGCCACGACAGCTTCGTGATCGTGAGCGACGCGACAGGAACCGTGCCGACAGCTGCTGCCCACAGCTCGGGCCCGCCCACCTTCTTGATGAGCCAGCTCGCGTCGGGCGCGGTCTCCGTGTCGTTCCACAGCTTCGCGGGGCGCACGGGTTCGCCGTACTCGTCGGTCGCGACCATCCCGTGCTGCTGGCCCGCGACCGACAGCGCAGCGACTTCAGGGGCGCCAGCCTCGGCCCATGCCGCCTGGAACGCTCGCCACCAGGCGTTCGGGTCCTGCTCGCTGCGGGGAGGCGACGTGAGCGGATGGCGAGCCCGGCCCGAGGCGACCAGGTCGCCTGTGTCCGCATCACGGACCTCGACCTTCGTCGACTGGGTGGAGGAGTCGAT
>DATKAS010000341.1:0-2389 GCA_035497855.1 Acidimicrobiales bacterium | reverse complement strand
CGACGACCAGGATCTCGGGCACCGCTACGCCCACGTCGCGAGCCGCAGCGACTGCCCACTGCTCCGACTCGAATCGACACGCCGATCCCCGTCGGGAGATCCGCACGACGACCTCGTCGCCTTGCTCGAGCGTCGCGAGATGCACCTCGTTCGTCTCGCCTCCCACGATCCGGCGCCAACCCACGGCGCGCTGGCCGGTCGCGTGCCACACGACGCGCTCCAACAGGCCGGCGTCGGTCGGGAGCATCGAGGCGTGACGCTCTGCGCGCCACGCTTCGTAGGACTCAGCGTAGGACTCGGTCGCGTCAGGCACCGTTCAAAGGCCCAGCACCTTCGACGCGACCTGGCCCAGCTGCTCGACCTTCTCGGGGATGTGACCGGTGCCAGGGAGCGAGCACGTGACACCATCGGCGCCGAGCTCGAGGGCTCTCGCGATCGTCTCGCCGACCTCGTCCTCGTCGCCCCACGCCACCATCGCCAGGATCTGGTCGCGGGCGGTCTCTTCCATCGCCTCGATGTCGAGCCCACGGAGGCTCAAGAACCCGACGATGTCTCTGTAGGCATCGTCGTGGGTGTCGGCGACGACGACGTTCAGGGCCTGGCTGACCGTGATCTCGGAGCGATCGCGGCCGAGCCGGTCGCAGTGCGCGGCGAGCACCTCGAGCTTGTGGGGCAGCTGCGACATGGGCGAGGTGAGGTTCGATTCGTCCGCGTACTGCGCGACCATTCGCAGCGTCTTCTTCTCGCCCGAGCCGCCGATCATGATCGGGATGCGGCTGATCGGCGGAGGTTGGTTGATCGCCTCGTGCACGGTGTAGTGCTTGCCGGCGAGCGTCGGCCGCTCGCCCCGCAGCATCGGGAGGATGATCTGCAGTGCCTCCTCGAGCTTCTCGAAGCGGTCGGAGAACGTTCCGAACTCGAAGCCCAAGGAGCTGTGCTCGAGCTCGAACCAACCCGCGCCGATCCCGAGCTGCGCGCGGCCGTTCGACACGATGTCGAGCGCGGTGATGATCTTCGCGAGCAGCGTCGGGTTGCGGTAGGTGTTCCCGGTGACGAGCGAGCCGAGCCGCACGTTCGTTGTCTCGCGCGCCAGTGCCGCGAGCGTGGTGTAGCACTCGAGCATGTAGGCGTCGGGCGGCCCCAAGGTGAACAGCTGGTAGAAGTGGTCCATCAGCAGCACCGTGTCGAAGCCCGAACGGTCCGCGGCCTTCGCTTGCGCAGCGACGACGTCGAAGAGGCCACGCTGGTCCACGTCGGGGTAGGTGAAGTTGGGGATCTGATAGCCGAGCCGGGTCATGCCGCCATGTTGCCGTACGGTGGAGCGATCCGATGAGCGAGTCCGAGTACCTGCTGACGAACGTCGACCCTGAGACCGTCGAGCGGTTTCAAGGGCTGGAGCACGCGTTCGACCCGCTCACGACCGACCATCTCGCCCGCACCGGCGTCACAAGCGGGTGGCGCTGCCTCGAGATCGGCACCGGAGGCGGCTCGATCGCTCGGTGGATGGCAGCGCGGGTCGGCCCGACGGGGCGCGTCGTCGCGGTCGATCTCGACACGCGGTGGTTCCAGCACGACGGCAGCTCGCAGCTCGAGGTGCGCGAGCTCGACCTCGTGGCTGACCCGGTGCCAACTGGTCCGTGGGATCTCATCCACGAGCGGCTCGTGCTTCAGCACATCCCCGAGCGGTTGGCGGTGCTCGACCGGCTCGTCGCGTCGCTCGCGCCTGGCGGTTGGATCGTGCTCGAGGACTTCGACACCGGCGAGGTGCGCACCATCGATCGCGCGGGCCCCCACCACGAGTTCCTCGCGAAGATGCGGCACGAGTTCAACAAGCTGCTCGCCAGCCGCGGCGGCGTGAGCGATTTCGGCGCCAACTCCTTGCGCCTCCTGCGCGACCGGGGACTGGTCGACGCGGGTGGGAGCGGGCACGTCGTCATCAGCACCGGCGGCAGCGACTACACCCGCGTGATCTCGGCGAACTTCCGTCAGGTGCGCGAGGGTCTCGTCGCGCAGGGTGTGCCGCCCGAGGACATCGACCGTTACCTCGAGCTGTTGGCCGATCCCGACACGATCCTCGAAACCCCTGTTCTCATGACGGCGTGGGGTCGCCGGCCCTCGTCGCATAGCGCAGCAACACGACGCCACTCGTGAACCGCCGCGTCTCGAGGAGCGTCAACGGGACCTGCCGATCCGACAGCGGGAAGAGCGGCCGCCCTCGACCGATCGCAACCGGATGCACATAGATGCGCAGCTCGTCGATCAGGTCGTGGCGCATGAACGAGCGGGCGAGCACGGTGCCGCCGACACCCAAGTCGCCTCCGGACTCGCTGCGCATGCGCTCGATCTCGTCGGGATCGACGTCGCGTCGAATCGTCGTGTTCCAGTCCGC
>DATKAS010000340.1:0-4882 GCA_035497855.1 Acidimicrobiales bacterium | reverse complement strand
GGCGACGCGAACGACGCCCCCGATCCCGACCCCTACGTCCTGCCTGAGCACACGGCCCGGGTGGTCACCGTCTTGCCGTACGCGGGCTACGTCGTCGCGTTCGCGATGTCACCGCTGGGCTGGCTGATGCTGATCGCCGCCCCCGCTGCCTGGCTGCTCTTCGCCTTCGTGAAGGGCGTGTGGATCTCGGAGGACGCCGAAGCTCGATGAGCCGCTGGCTGCGCTCGGCCGCGCTCAGCGCCTTGCTCGGCACGGTGGCGGCGGTGATCCTCGCGCCGCAGAGCGCGTTGGGTCTCTTCACCTCGTCGCGCACGGTCGGCGCCAACGCTTTTTCGACCAGCACCCTCGCGTCCCCGACGGGCCTCGGCGCCTCGGGTTCGGGGAACGCGATCGCACTGACCTGGACGGCGACGACGAGCACGTTCGCGAGCGGATACGACATCTTGAGGTCGACGACGTCTGGCGGGCCGTACTCAGTCGTCGGTCAAGTGACGCCGCGCACCACGATCACCTACACGGACTCGGCCGTGACCGCGGGGACGACGTACTTCTACGTCATCCGAGCGACGTACCAGAGCTGGACGAGCGCGAACACGGCTGAGGTGAGCGCGACGCCGGCCTGCAGCCCCTCGGTCGTGCAATCGGCGACCGGAGGCGGCACCGCGAACGCCGTGTCCACGACCTTCGCCACGACGCCGGGAGTCGGTCGGCTCCTCGTGGCGGTCGCGGCGACCCGAAACGCGGGGTCGTTGACTGCTCCATCGGGCTGGTCCACCGCGGTGACGCAGACCGGCACCGGCGCACCGTCCCAGGCCATCTTCTACAAGACCGCCGGCAGCTCGGAGCCGACGACGGTCACCGTCGCCATCGGTGCGAGCGGCAACGCGAACGCCATCCACCTCTACGAGCTCAGCTGTCTGTCCGCCGTCCACGCGACCGGATCCGCGAATGGAAGCAGCGCGGCAGTGTCGTCCGGCACCGTGACCACGACACAGGCCAACACGTTCCTGTTCGCTGCCCTCGTCACCCGCAACGGGAACAGCTTCGTGTCGTGGAGCGGCGGCTTCGTACCGGCGAACGACTTCACACAAGGAAGCGGAGGCTCGCTCACGGTCTTCGGGGCCGCCACACGGGTCGCGGCCACCGCCGGCAGCTACTCGACAACGGGCACGTCGAGCGCGTCAGGCATCTGGCGCGGGGAGATCGTCGCGTTCATCTAGCGCCGTACACTCCGGCCGATGTCACCGGTGCTCGCCGCCTCCCACGACCGAGCCCACCCTGTCGAGGGCGACAGCGCGTGGTCCGAGTCGTACTACTTCAACTGCTACGACCCCGATGCGGACGTCGGCTTCTACACCCGCGTCGGGGTCCGCCCGAACGAGGGGACGATCGACGTCGGGCTCGCCGTGTGGCTGCCCGGCGGCGGCATCGACCACATGGGTCACCGCCGCGAGCAGCACGAGATGGTCGACAGCGTGCTCGACGTCGGGCCGGTGCGCTACGAGATGGTCGAGCCGATGCAGCGATGGCGCCTCACCGCAGACGGCGCGTCCTGGAAGGGCGAGCTCGCCATGGACGTGACATTCGACGCCCGCACGCCTCCGATCGGGGCCGACGGACAGGACCGCGAGGCGGCCGACTCCTCGAGCGCGGCGACGCGGCAGTCGGTCGGGAAGGGCCACCTCGAGCAAGGCGGGCTCTGGCAGGGCTGGATCCAAGCGGGCGGTCAGCGCAAGCAGCTCGGCCCGAACGCTCGCGGCAACCGTGACAAGTCATGGGGACCGCGACGGTGGGGCGGCCCGAAGATGTGGCGTTGGTTCTCCATCAACATCGACGACGACACCCACTTCGGGGGGATCGTCATCGGCACCGAAGCCGGTGACCTCCATCGCGGATGGGTGTGGCGCGACGGCGAGCACCAGTCGATCGCCGAATGGAAGGTGACGAGCGACCTCGAGGACGACGGCATCACCCACAAGGCGACCCACGTGGTCGCGACCGACAAGCGCGGTCGCACCCACGCACTCGAAGCGGAGCTGTTGCGGGTCGAGCCCGGCCACAAGGGCATCAAGCCGAGCACGACGATCGTGAACGAGGGCCTCGCCCGATGGACGTATGAGGGCCGCGCCGGCACTGGCATCAGTGAGTACCTGCACCAGCTCGACGCCGACGCACGGCCGGTCATCCCGATCCTCTAGTCGCGATCAACCCCGATACGGCGCGGCGATCGTCGCAATCTGCTCGAGCAGCTCGTCGCGCGCGCTCCCGGGCGGCGGGAAGGTGAAGTCAGGCACGATGAACTCGTCGACGCCGAGCGCGTGGTGCTCGCCGAGGATGTCGGCGCACTGCTCCGGCGTGCCGATCATCGTCGGCATCGCGAGCTGCATGTTGCGGAACCCGTCGAGGGTCGCATCGTCGTCACTCATGAACAGGAGCGACTGCGTCGACACCGTGATGTCGTCGAAGTCGCGACCGAGCTCGTCGCAGTGCTTGCGCAAGATCTCGAGCTTGCCGCGCATGATGTCGGGCGTGGACCAGGTGTTCCACTCGTCCGCGTGCTGGGCGGCGATGCGCATCGTGCGCTTCTCGCCCGCCCCACCGATGAGGAGCTTCATGTCGGCGCGCGCAGGGTTCATCGGAGCTTCGTCGAGCGTGTAGTAGGTGCCCTCGAACGAGAACCGCTCGTTCTGGAAGAGGCCCTTCACGACCTGCACTGCCTCCTCGAACCGGTCGAGCCGCTCCTTCACCGGCGGAAGCTCGATGCCGTACGCCTCGTGCTCGTTCTCCTGCCACCCCGCACCGAGCCCCAACAGCACGCGTCCTCCGCTCATGTGGTCGATCGTCGCGACTTGGTTGGCAAGGATCGCGGGGTGGCGATAGGTGTTGCCGAACACGAGCGAGCCGATGCGCATCCGCTCGGTCGTGACGGCGAGCCCTCCCATGAGTGCGACGCACTCACTGGTCGGGCGATTGATGTCCCCGAAGTTCGGCATGAAGTGGTCGGCGACATAGACGCCATCCCAACCCGCCTGTTCGAGCGCCTGCACCTCGGCCGCGATGACATCCCACGGCTGCGCGGCCTGCGGCCAGATCGACAACCTCACTCCGTCCTCCTCACTCGCCGAGCTGGTCCACGAAGCGTGTGGCCGCGTCCGCGTACTCGGTCACGAGGTCGAGCATCACCTGCCGCGCTGGGCGCACGACGTTCATCGAGCCCACGATCTGGCCGACGAAGTACGTCGCGAGGTCGTGCGCGCCCGAGTCGACGTCGCCTGCGTGGCGGTTGATGCGCTGCTGCGCGACCGCGGTGAGCATGGTCTGGTCGGGCATGGGCAACGCGGGCGGAGCGCCTTCGTCCTCCCAGGCGTCGGTCCACGCGCTCCGCAACATGCGAGCCGGCTTGCCCGTCAAAGACCGCGACCGCACCGTGTCGCTCGACGACGCTACGAGGAACTTCTGCTGCACCGTCGGGTCGGTCTCGGCCTCGGCCGTGGTCAACCAGATCGACCCGCACCACACACCCTCCGCTCCGAGCGCCAGCGCCGCCGCGATCTGGCTGCCTCGGCCGATGCCCCCCGCCGCGAGCACAGGTGTCGGGGCGACCGCGTCGACGACCTCGGGCACCAGCACCATCGTCGAGATCGTCCCCGTGTGGCCGCCTGCCTCGGTGCCCTGAGCGACGATGAGGTCGACACCCTTCGCGTTGCTGCGCCGAGCGTGCTCTGCCGTGCCGGCCAGCGCCGCGACGAGCACACCTGCGTCATGTGCTCGTTCGACGAGGCTCATCGGCGGATCGCCGAGCGCGCTCGCGACGAGGCGGATCGGATGCCCGAACGCGACGTCCAGCAGGTTTCCGACTCGTCCCTCCGACACGTTGATCGCGCCGACGCGAGCTTCCACCTCGTCGGGCAGCTCGGGCACGTTGTAGCGGCGGAGGATCTCCTCGACGAACTCCTGCTGCCGGGCGGGCAAGAGCTGGCGCACTGTGTCGGCATCGATCGTCGGGCCGTCGTCGCGCTGCGTGTGCCGGTGCGGCAGCAGAAGATCGACGCCATACGGCTTGCCCTTCACCTCGTCGTCGATCCAGGTCAGGTCGATCTCCAAGGTCTTCGGGCTGTGCCCTACGGCGCCGAGCACGCCGAAGCCACCCGCGTTCGTGACCGCGGCGACCACGTCGCGGCAATGGCTGAACGCGAGGATCGGGAACTCGACACCGAGCATCTCTGCGACCCGCGTCTGCATGTCGGCCTCCTCAGGGGTGTGACGGTGACGGCGGGGCTCCGGCGACTTCGAACACGAGGTCGTCGAGATAGCAGTACCACCAGTCCTCGCGGGGCTCGAAAGATCGCATGACCGGATGATCGAAATGCGCGTTGAAGTGCGCCGTCGCGTGGCGGTTCGGGGAGTTGTCACAGCAGCCCACATGCCCACAGTGCATGCACAGCCGCAGATGCACCCAGACGCCGCCGATGCGCAAGCAGTCCTCGCATCCGGTGCTCGAGGGCTGCGCGTCGATGTCGACCGTGTCGAGATGTGTGCAGGTGTCGGCCACCACCTTGGCTTAGCAGTTGGCACGCAGTGGAGCGATACCGTGCATTCGTGCCGGACGAAGCGCTCGACGCCGTCGCCTTCCCCGACCTCGACGACACCCAGCTGTCGATCGTCACGAGCCTCGGCGACCGCCGGCCGGTCGCACCTGGGGACATCCTGTTCTCCCCGCAGGACGACCACTACGACTGGATCGTGATCCTTCGGGGATCGGTCGACATCATCGGCGCCAACGGCGAGGTGATCACGCGGCACGGAGCGCGGCGCTTCCTCGGTGAGGTCAGCCTCGTCACCCGGCAGCGGCCGTACCTGACCGCGATCGTGGCAGAGCAGG
>DATKAS010000339.1:0-8861 GCA_035497855.1 Acidimicrobiales bacterium | reverse complement strand
GCGACGAGCTCGTCGTCGATCTCGACGGACGTGAGGTGCCCCACCCTCTCGCAGAGCACGTCGGTGGTCGCGCCGTAGCCCGGCCCGACCTCGAGCACGTCGTCGCCGAGCTCGACCTCACCCACCGCCCAGGGGAGGATCACGTCGCGCATCATGCCCCGCCACTCGTCGCCGCCACACGCCTGGTGCGCTTCGTTCATAGCGGCACCGTATGTTCCCTCGGGGATGTGGCGCGTCCACGGCGCGCCGCGGTTCCCCGACGGGCGGCTCCTAGCATCATGACCGATGGCGACCCTCGCCGAGCTCGCGCGCCACCAGACCTCGCTCGGTCGCGAGCAGATCGCCCACCTGCAGCGATTGGTGGCCGAGTGGGGGATGCTCGCCGACTTCTGCTTCGCCGACCTCCTCCTGCTCGTACCCGAGGCCGACGGCGACGGATGGCTCGTGCTCGGACAGATCCGCCCGACGACCGGTCCCACGATGTACCGCGCGGACTGGGTCGGTGAGGTGCTGCCGGGGCCCGATCGCCCGCTGGTGGCCGAGGCGTGGAACAGCGGCCAGATCGTCGTGGGCGAGATGGCGCAGACCCCTGGCACCGACCGGGTGCGGGTCACGGCGATCCCCGTCCGTCATGACGGCGCGATGGTCGGCGTGCTCACCCGGGAGTGGTCGCCGACCGCCGGACGCCAGCCCGGCGAGCTCGAACGCACCTACCTCGAGATCTTCGACCGCTTCGCCCGAATGATCGCGGAGGGCGAGTTCCCGATGGGCGCGGAGCGCTCGAGCACCTCAGCGCTCCCGCGCGTCGGTGACGGTGTGATGCTCCTCGATGCGAGCCAGCGGGTCGAGTACGCGTCGCCCAACGCGGTCTCCGCGCTGCACCGAATCGGCGTGCAGGGCAACGCAGTCGGCATGCGGCTCGGCGAGCTCGGCTTCGACGACCATCCCGTTCGTCTCGCGTTCGAGTCCGCCGCGCCGGCCACCGAGGAGCTCGAGCAGGTGCCCGAGGTCGTCGTGCTCGTGCGTTGCCTTCCGCTGCTCAAGGACCGGAAGGTCAGTGGGGGAGTGGTGCTCCTGCGCGACATCTCCGAGCTGCGTCGCCGCGACCGCATGCTGTTGAGCAAGGACGCGACGATCAGAGAGATCCATCACCGCGTGAAGAACAACCTCCAGACGGTGTCGTCACTGCTCCGCTTGCAAGCGCGCCGGCTCGACTCCGGGGAGGCGAAGGCCGCGGTGGAGGAGTCGGTGCGGCGCATCCGCACGATTGCGCTCGTGCACGAGACACTGTCTCGCGACGTCGGCGACGACATCGACTTCGACGAGATCCTGCTCCCCCTGGCGGCGATGGTGGAAGAAGGGCTGCAGTCACCCGACCGACCGGTGCGGTTGCGCATCGAGGGCAGCGCCGGGCGACTTCCTCCGAGCGTCGCGACGCCGCTCGCGGTGGTGCTCACCGAGCTGCTGCAGAACGCGGTCGAGCACGCGTTCGTCGACGGGCGCCCCGGCACCATCACCGTCGCGACCGAGAACGACGGCTCGGTGCTCGAGCTTCGGGTCAGCGACGACGGCGTCGGGCTGCCGGAGGGTTTCCGCATCGAGGATGCGAACGGCCTCGGCCTGTCGATCGTGCGAACGCTCGTGACGAGCGAGCTGCTCGGGACGATCGAGATGCGCGACGCGGTGCCGGGTACCGAGGTGCGGCTCCGCCTCCTGATCCCCGAGGCGTATGGATAGCGGAGCGCCGGCCGAAGCCAAGCGGAGGACGGTGCCGTGAAGCTAGGAGGCGCGGCGTTGGCGGGCGAGCCACTGCCGGCGGAGGCGACGGCGCTCTTCTTCGGACGTGCCGCCCCACACCCCCGAGTCCTGGTTCGTCGCCAGCGCGAACTCGAGGCACTGGGTCTGCACGGGGCAGATCCCGCAGACGGCCTTCGCCGCTTCGATCTGCTCGATCGCAGAGCCCGTCGTGCCGACCGGGAAGAACAGGTCGGGATCGGTGTCCTTGCAGGCCGACTCAGCCCTCCACTCGCCCCGATCGAGGGCGAGCGCTATCCCGGTGGCGACCGACACGCATCCTCCAACCAGCCGACGCCCAGCTCCGCAAAGCCGGCGGTGTGTGAAACCATTCACATGGCGCCGACCCACACAAGACGCACGGGCGACGCGGTGTGCCGAGGGTACACCAGGGACTACGAACCGGCAAGGGGTTCTTCAGGCAATCGACACGCGATCGTCATGTCGGGTCGGGGCCCTCGATGACCCGAGTGATCGCTCACCGGGGTGCCTCCCAGGCCTTCCCCGAGAACACCGTTGTGGCGTTCCGAGGAGCACGGGCGATGGGTGCGGACATGGTCGAGCTGGACGTGCGCCACACGGCAGACGGAGTGCTCGCCGTCCACCACGACGCGCACCTCGCTGACGGGCGAGCGATCATCGAGGTCGTCGCCCGCGACCTGCCGTCCGACATCCCGAACCTCGACGAGGCCTTGGCCGCCTGCGAAGGCATGGCGGTGAACATCGAGGTCAAGAACTCGAGCCGCGATCCCGACTTCGATGCGGGCCGCACCGTCGCGGCGGAGGTCGCGACGATCGTCGGGGAACGAGATCTGTTCGAGCGCATCCTCGTGTCCTCGTTCGATCTCGGCAGCATCGCCCGCTCACGCGAGGTCGATGGCCGCGTGGACACCGCGTGGCTCACGATGATCGTGCCCGACGCGGCCGGCGTCGTGGCGAGCCTCGTCGAGGCCGGCCATCG
Source organism: Acidimicrobiales bacterium (assembly GCA_035497855.1). Classification (GTDB taxonomy): domain Bacteria; phylum Actinomycetota; class Acidimicrobiia; order Acidimicrobiales; family DATKAS01; genus DATKAS01. The sequence continues at coordinate 6,106 of DATKAS010000339.1, read as the reverse complement.
CGCCCTGCATCCGTATGACCCCGTCGTCGATGCGGCGCTCGTCGACGTGTGCCACCGAGGGGGCCTCGAGGTGAACGTGTGGACCGTCGACGACCCGGACCGCATCAGTGAGCTCGCCGGCTTCGGCGTCGACGGCATCTGCACGAACGTGCCGGATGCGGCGCTACGGGTGCTGGGTCGCTCCTGACGCGGCATCGGGCACGACGAGGGACAGCTTGTCGGGCTCATGGCGGAAGGTGAGGCGGTCGATCTCACCCAGGTAGTCGCCGTCGACCTGGTAGGGGAACGGCGCGTGCCCGATCACCTCGAACGATTCGAGGTCGGTGCGGAAGTCGACCGATCGCGACTCGCGCAGCGCTCGTGGGTTCATGAACGCGCCGCGCGCCATCGTGCCCGCCATCGACAGGCTCAGGGAGCGGAAGGTCACCGTGACGAGGCCACGGTCGAACGTGGCTTCGGGAGCCAGGTCGAACGGCCGGTTTCCCAGGAAGGTGTAGGGCGACGTGTTCATCACGATCGTGAAGTAGCCGTCATCGACGGTGTCGCGGTCGGTGAACCGCACGGCGAAGTGCGGGTGGTGGCGGTCGTAGTGGCGGAACCAGGTGACGACGGTCGCGTAGATGAAGAGCGGATGGCCGAACCAGCGTTTGAACGTGTCGCGCCGCTCGACCTGCCGCACCACCGCGGCGTCGAACCCGACTCCCGTGTGGAAGAGGAAGTAGCGGTCGTTCACGCTGCCGAGCCCGATCCGGCGGATGGACCGCTTGGCGAGGGCGTCGAGCAGCACGCCCGTCGCCTCGATCGGATCGTTCGGGAGGCCGATCGTGCGGGCGAAGACGTTCGTCGACCCGCCCGGCAGGGGTGCGAGCGCGGTCGGCGTGCCGGCGAGGCCGTTCGCCACCTCGTTCTGGGTGCCGTCGCCACCCAGGACGGCGACGACGTCCACGCCTTCTGCGGCAGCGCCCTGTGCCAGCCGGGTCGCGTGGCCCCGGCGGCTCGTCTCCGCGAGGGACACGTCGTGATCGGCGGAGAGCGCCTTCTGGATGACGACGCGACTGCGCGCGGTCACCGATGATGCGGCCGAATTGACGATGAGAAGCAGGCGCAGAGCGGCCCCCCGGCGGTGTCGCGTACGCCTGCGGCTCCGATTTGTGGCCGTTCGGCGTCGGGCGCAGACTACGACGCCATGGACGTTGTCGTCTGCGTCAAGCAGATCCCCGACCCGGCGGTGCCAGGGTCGCTCGACCCCTCGGCTCATACGTTGAAGCGCGAAGGCAAGCTGATCCTCGACGAGTCCGACTCGTACGGTGTCGAGATGGCGCTGCAGCTCGTCGATGCCGCCGGCGGTGGTGAGGTGTCGCTCGTCTCGATGGCTCCGAACAACGAGGTCTCGGGTCTGCGCACGGCGCTTGCGATGGGCGCGGCCAAGGCCGTGCTCGTGTCTGACCCCGCGCTGCAGGGCTCTGACTCGCTGTCGACGGCGAAGGTGCTCGCCAAGGCGATCGGACGCATCGGGTCCCCCGATCTGATCCTCACCGCGACCGAGTCGACCGACGGCTACACGGGCACGGTGCCCGAGCAGGTCGCCGAGCTGCTCGGTCTCCCCTCGGTCACGTTCGCGAAGCACGTCGAGGTCGCCGGCGCCACCGTGAAGGTGCAGCGCCAGACCGAGGCGGGCTACGACGAGGTGGAGTGCTCCCTTCCTGCGGTCGTGAGCGTGACCGCTGGTGTGGTCGAGCCTCGCTACCCCTCCTTCAAGGGGATCATGGCGGCCAAGAACAAGCCGGTCGACGAGGTGACCGTCGCGGACCTCGGCCTCGACGCGTCGTCAGTGGGTTGGGCCGGCGCGCGGCAAGAGGTCGTCGACGTCGCCGCGGCCGACGCGCGCCAGGCAGGGGAGATCGTCGAGGACGACGGCGAGGGCCACCTGAAGATCATCGCCTTCCTCGAAGGCCTGAAGGTCATCTGAGGAGAATGGGATGACGCTCGCCAAGGTGTGGGTCTACGCGGAAGGTGCCGACAGCAAGCCGACGTCGTTGACGCTCGAGCTGCTCACGAAGGCACGTGAGCTCGGCGGCACGGTCGAGGCGTTCTACGCGGGCGCCGACGCGGCGGCGGTCGCTCCGGTGCTCGGGTCGTACGGCGCGGCGAAGGTGTACGCGACGAGCGATCTGAGTGGCGCGCTGCCGGGGCCTGCGGTCGCGGCAGCGATGGCGGCGCAGATCGCGAGCGAGTCGCCCGACCTCGTCATGTTCGGCATGACGTACGAGGCCCGTGACGTGATGGGCCGGCTGTCCGTGAAGATCGACCGCCCGGTGCTCACGAACAGCATCGATGTCTCGCTCGACGGTTCGTCGGTGCGGTGCACCACCGCGATCTTCGGTGGCAACACCCTCGTCACCACAGCGTTCTCTGGTGGCGGTCCTGCGCTCGCCGCGTTCCGGCCGAAGTCGTTCGCTGCAGAGGAAGGTGGCGCCGGCGCCGGCGAGGTCGTGTCGGTCGCGCTGCCAGACGTCGGTGCGACGGGCGCGGCTCGCGTGCTCGCTCGCCATGTCGAGGAGTCGACGGGCCCGAAGCTGGACGAAGCCGACATCGTGGTGTCGGGCGGTCGCGGCCTCGGGGAAGCGGGCAACTACCACCTGATCGAGGAGATCGCGAAGCTCCTCAAGGGCGCGCCCGGAGCATCACGCGCGATCGTCGATGCCGGCTGGGTGCCGTACTCGTACCAGGTCGGGCAGACCGGCAAGGTCGTGAAGCCGACGGTCTATGTGGCCGCAGGCATCTCGGGCGCGACGCAGCACATGGTCGGGATGAAGGGCTCGAAGAACATCATCGCCATCAACAAGGACAAAGAGGCGCCGATCTTCTCGATCTCCGACCTCGGCATCGTCGGTGACGTGCACAAGGTCCTCCCGAAGCTCATCGAAGCGCTCCAGGCCCGCGGCTGAGCCTCGGCCCGTGGCCGGCGAGAGCTGGACGAACTGGGCGGGCAACCAATCACACGACGTCGCCGCGCTCGAGCATCCGGCGTCGCTCGAGGAGCTGACCGCGATCGTCGCGTCAGCGGCACGCAGCGGCGAGCGGGTCAAGGCGGTGGGGTCGGGCCATTCGTTCACGGGTGTCGCGCTGACCGACGGGCACTGCCTGGTGCTCGATCGACTGGCGCAGGTGCTCGACGTCGATCCGTCGTCCGGACTCGTGACCGTCGAGGCGGGCATCACGCTGGCGGCCATGAACGATGCGCTCGCGGACGTGGGGCTTGCGTTCCCGAACCTCGGCGACATCGATCGCCAGACGATCTCGGGAGCGATCGCGACATCCACGCACGGCACCGGTGCGGAGTGGGGCGGGCTCGCGACGTTCGTCGACGCGCTCACGATCGTCACCGCGGACGGCATCGCTCGTCACATCGACTCGACCGACCCCGATCTGCTCTCGGTCGCGCGTGTGGGCCTCGGTTCGTTGGGCGTTGTCGCTGACGTGACATTGCGTTGCGTCCCGGCGTTCGAGCTGCACTGCACCGAGGCGCCGGTCGTGCTCGAGCAGATGATCGAAGCGTGGGACGAGGCGATCGCGGCCTACGACCACTTCGAGTTCTGGTGGGTGCCGTCCACGGAGTGGGTGCTCACGAAGGCGAACCTGCGCGACGGGTCGACGAAGCCGGGTTGGGATCCGCCGATGGAGGATCGTGTGATCAGCCGCCGCGGCCTCACGATCCTCGGCCTGCTCGGTCGGTGGCAGCCAGAGGGCGATCGACCGCACGCGATCCAGTTCAGCGATCGCAGCGATCGCATCTTCTGCTCGCCGCGTGAGACGCCGTTCTACGAGATGGAGTACGCGATCCCGGTGGAGCACGGCATGCATGCGCTCCAGGAGGTGCGGCGCCAGATCGCGCGGCACGACTGGGGGATCCGCTTTCCCGTCGAGGTGCGGGTGACCGCGAAGGACGACATCGCGCTGTCGACCGCGAGCGGTCGCGACTCGGTGTACATCGCCGTGCACGAGTGGGACGATCGGCCGTACCTCGAGTACTTCCGGGAGGTCGAAGCGATCATGCGCGAGCTCGACGGCCGTCCTCACTGGGGCAAGCTGCACAACCGCACCGCCGAGGAGCTGGCGCCCCTCTACCCGAGCTGGGAGCAGTTCCGAGCCGTGCGGCACGACTTCGACCCGCACGGCATGTTCTCGAACGACTACCTCGATCGGGTCCTGGGGGCGACCGCATGAACCAGTGGCGCAATTGGGCCGGAAACCAGGTGTGCGCGCCGACGACCGTCGAGCATCCGGCCAGCGTCGACGAGCTCGCCCAGATCGTGAAGTCGGCGGCGGCCACCGGGTCGACGGTGAAGGTCGTGGGCGCGGGCCACTCGTTCACCGACATCGCATGCACGAATGGCACGCAGGTCGTGCTCGATCGGTACGCATCGGTCGTGTCGGCCGACGTGGGCCCCGGGCTCGTCACGGTGCAGGCCGGGATCACGCTCGGCGCGCTGAACGAGGCGCTCGACTCGCTCGGCCTCGCGCTCGCGAACCTCGGCGACATCGCCTACCAGACGGTGTCGGGTGCGCTGTCGACCGGGACGCACGGCACCGGAGCCGAGCTCGGGGCCTTGTCGACCTTCGTCGAAGCGATGGAGATCGTCACCGGCGACGGGTCGGTCCTGCACTGCTCGCGCACCGAGAACCCAGACGTGTTCGCGGCCGCCCGTGTGGGGCTGGGAGCGCTGGGCCTCGTGTCGACGATCACGTTGCGGTGCGTCCCCGCATTCACATTGCGGGCGGTGAACGAGCCGATGCGCCTCGACGACGTCCTCGCCGTCCTCGACGAGCACGTCTCGGGCAACGACCACTTCGAGTTCAACTGGTTCCCGCACACCGAGTGGGTGCAAGCCAAGCAGAACAACCGCGTCGACCAGGAGCCCGAATCACGCGCCCGCGCGAAGGAGTGGTTCGACGAGGTCTTCCTCGAGAACGTCGCGCTCAACGCGGCGTGGAGGGTGGGGCGACGATTCCCCGCGTCGATCCCAGGCATCTCCCGTCAGCTGACGAGAGCGATCACGCGCGTCGAGTCGACCGAGAAGTCGTACAAGGTCTTCACCACTCCGCGGCTCGTTCGCTTCTACGAGATGGAGTACGGCGTGCCGCGTGCAGCCGTGGTCGATTGCGTACGGGAGCTGCGCGCGTTCATCGACGCGAGCGGGCTGCAGATCCAGGTGCCGGTCGAGGTGCGGTTCGTCGCCGGTGACGACATCCCCTTGTCGATGGCATCGGGCCGCGACAGCGCGTTCGTGGCGTGCCATGTGTTCCAGGGTCGCGGCTACGAGCAGTACTTCCGCGGGGTCGAGCGCATCATGGCCGCGGCGGGCGGACGTCCCCACTGGGGCAAGCTCCACTTCCAGACCGCGGAGACGCTCGCGCCCCGCTATCCCCAGTGGGACGTGTTCCAGAAGGTTCGCGACCAGGTGGATCCGCAGCGCGTCTTCACCAACCCCTATCTCGACCGCGTGCTGGGTTAAGCCGAGTCCGTGGCGGCGACGGCCCACGCGAGGCCTTCGTCGGGATCTTCGACCGCGAGGCGGAGCCACCATCCGGTCTTCGGTTCGAACGCGTCCCACACGAGCCACCGCAAGGACGACGCGGCGTCGCCGACCTCGTCGGGTGCCAAGGGCCAGTCGTCGAGCGCGCCCGCGACAGCCACCAGGGCCCACCACGCGTCGAAGCGACCCGACGCCATGCCGCGCCGGCGACCGTGCGCGCCACCGCTCGCCGCCGCCCACGCCATGTGCGCCATCGCCGTCGCACAGTCGACCTCGGCCGCTCGCGCTCTCCGCACGCCGAGTGCCGCGATGGCAGCGGCACCATCGCCGCGCACCGCGACGGCGTCGGCCCGGCCATCCGACTCGATCGTCCAGCGAGAGGTGAGCGCCAGCAGGGCCGAAGTCGTCGCTGTGTCGTTCGTCGTCGTTCCCGGCCGCAGCGTGATCGGTGTGAGCTCGATCGCGGGCGGCATCGGGAACTCGGCCTTGTCCGGCTTGTACTCGGCAACCGGATAGGAGGGCTCCCACGAGCACAGCGCGAGCGGCACCTCGAGCACCGAACCGTCGAT
>DATKAS010000338.1:0-20757 GCA_035497855.1 Acidimicrobiales bacterium | reverse complement strand
TCGCGATCGACGCGCTTGGCCGAGACGCCGTTGCTCACGCGCTGCCGCGCCTCCAGCTGAAGGCACTGAGCGGAGCCACGCAAGCCGCTCTCAAGCAGCACAAGGGGACGCTCGAGGCGTTGCAGCAAGAGGTCGTGAGCCAGTGCGGTGTGGAGCACGTGCAGTTCCAGGAGCTGCAGCGCTTCAACAAGCAGATGCTCCTCACGGTCGCCGTCGTCGTCGGTGCGACGTACTTCCTCTTCCCGCAGTTCGCCGATCTGCCCGAGATCGTCGACCAGGTGAAGCAGGCGAACTGGGCGTGGCTCCCGGTCATCCTCTTGATGTCGGTGTTCACCTACGTGGGTGCGGCGATGAGCCTCTCGGGCGCGGTCCCGAACCGGCTCGCCGCGGGACCGACGTTCGCGACCCAGGTCGCGTCCTCGTTCGCATGCAAGCTCGCGCCCGCGGGGCTCGGCGGCATGGCGCTGAACGTGCGCTTCATGCAGAAGCAAGGCGTCGATGAACCGGTCGCGGTGACGGGCGTCGGTCTCAACTCGATCGGCGGCTTCATCGCGCACATGTCGCTGATCGCGGTGTTCATCGTGTGGGCAGGGAGGAAGGCGTTCGGCAGCTTCAAGCTTCCCGACCCGCATTGGTTCCTGCTCGGCGCGGGCATCGCGCTCGTCTTCATCGGCATCGGCATCGCGATCCCGTTCACGCGCCGTCTGCTCCTTCACTCCCTCGTGCCGATCCTTCGTCGCTCGGTGCACGGCCTCGGGGACGTCGTGCGGCGTCCCAGCAAGCTCGCGCTCCTCCTCGGCGGATCCGTCCTCGTGACCGTCACGTACCTGCTGTCGCTCTACTTCAGCATCTCGGCGTTCGGCGGTGGGCTCCCGTTCGCGACGGTCGGCGCGGTCTACCTCGTCGGCTCGGCGGTCGCGACGGCTGCGCCGACACCGGGTGGGCTCGGAGCGATGGAAGCGGCCCTCATCGGCGGCCTCGTCGCAGCGGGGCTCGACAACGCGATCGCCGTGCCGGCTGTGTTCCTCTTCCGCCTCGCCACGTTCTGGTTGCCGATCCTGCCCGGATGGCTGTGCTTCAGCTGGCTGCGGCGCGACGAGTACATCTGAGGTACACCTGGCGACATGCGATTCGCGATCAAGACCTCACCTCAGCACACGACCTGGGACGACATGGTGGCCGTGTGGCAGCGCGCCGACGGGATCGACATCTTCGAGTCGGCGTGGAACTTCGATCACTTCTACCCGATCTTCAGCGACTCGACGGGTCCGTGCCTCGAGGCGTGGACGATGCTCGCGGCGATGGCGAACGCAACCCGGCGCATCCGGATCGGTGTGCTCGTCACCGGCAACATCTACCGACATCCCGCGGTGCTCGCGAAGATGGCCGCGACCGTCGACGTCATCTCGCACGGCCGGCTCGAGCTCGGCATCGGTGCGGGCTGGAACCAGCAGGAATGCGATGCTTACGGCATCACACTTCCTCCGCTGCGCGAGCGCTTCGACATGTTCGACGAGGCGTGCGAAGTGCTGATCAAGCTGCTCTCGAACACGACGTCCGATTTCGAGGGCCACTACTACCAGCTGAACGACGCGCGTTGTGAGCCCAAGCCCCTGCAGCGCCCTCATCCGCCGATCTGCATCGGTGGAGGAGGTGAGCGCCGCACGCTGCGCGCGGTCGCGAAGTACGCGCAGCATTGGAACGTGCCGAGCGGTGATGTCGCGAGCTTCCAACGCAAGCGAGCAGTGCTCGGCGAGCACTGCGAGGCGATCGGACGCGACCTGTCGACGATCACCACGTCGACTCACTTGCGGTTCGATCCGAACGAGGACATCAAGGTGCTGGTGGACGCCGCGCAGGAGTGGAGTGACGGCGGCCTCGACCTCGGCATCGTCTATCTGCCCCCGCCGCACAACCCGGATGTGCTCGAGCCATTGGCAGAGGCGCTCTCGGCGGTCGAGTGACGGCATCCGCTGCCCTCGCTGCGGCGCTCGATGCGGCGCACGCCGTCGGTCCGCTCATCGTCGAGCGCGCGGACGCGGCCGAGCAGCGCGGCTGCCTCGACGACGACGTCGTCGAGGCCCTGCGCGCCGGCGGACTTTTTGGCGCGCTCGTCCCAACCGAGCTCGGCGGACTCGACCTGACCCTGCCCGAGGTCACCGAGGTCACGCGGACGCTCTCGACCTACGACGCGTCAGTCGGATGGGTCTACGCGATCACGTCGGGTGCGCCGCTCGCCGGCCGTCTGCTGGCGCGATCGGCTTTCGACGAGCTCCTGAGCGACTCGCACCCACTGATGGCTGGATCGCTCAACCCGACGACGGGCAAGGCCACGGCCGTCGATGGCGGATACCGGTTCACGGGCACCGCGATGTTCGCGAGCGGCTGCCGGCACGCCTCCTGGCTCATGGCAGGGGCGTGGGTGCACCGCGACGGCGAGCCGTCGTTCACTGCCAAGGGCCCGGAGTTCATCGCCGGGGTGATGCCGATCGACGGCGTTCGGATCAACGACACCTGGTCGGTGAGCGGGATGCGCGCGACCGGCAGCAACGACTGCACCATCGACGACGTGTTCGTGTCGGATGACTGGGTGTTTCCATGGTTCGACGCCGTGCCTCGCTTCGAGACCGGGGTCTTCGGGCGGATCCCACTGCTCCTCCAGTTCGGCCCTGGTCTTGCCGCAACCGTCGTCGGTGCGGCACGAGCTGCACAGCAGCACTTCATCGAGCTCGCGTCGGCGAAGCGACCCGTAGGAGCAGTGACGACGCTCGCGGAGCGTGCGTATGGGCAGATGGCCGCAGGGGAGGCTGAGGGGTTGATCCTCGCGGCCGAGGACACGCTCGCCGCCGCGGCCGCGGAGGCGTGGCGACGAGGCGAGCGAGGAGAGCGCTTCGACACGGCCGCACGAGTGGCGTTCCGGATGCGCCTCGTGACCGCGGCTCGCCTGGCTTCGAGGGCGCTCGACCTGTTGCACGACGCCGCAGGCATGAACGCGATCGCAGTTCCCTCGCCACTCGAGCGGGCGTGGCGCGACGCGCATGCGGCAACGCAGCACATCCTCCTCAGCGTCGGCCGGATCGAAGTCGCAGGGAAGGCGTTGCTCGGCCTCGACCCCGGGTTCGTCATCTGACCGACCTACCCTCGGGGGGTGCGCCTTCCCGTCGCGCTGCTCGTGCTCGTCCTCTCGGCATGCGCCGGCGCGGAGGCGAAGGGCTCGATCCCCGACGCGCCACCGTCTGACCTCACGCCCAGCTCGACCGTCGCGTCGGGTCCGTTGCCCCTCACCCCGACGACGCCGACCGATCCGAACCGGATCGCACCCGACCAGCAGGCCGCGATCACCGCACTCGGTCAGGTCGCATCCCGGCTGCTGCCGTCGGGCCCGAACGCCCACGGGCACAACCACGGTGGACCGCAATCAGCGACTTCGCTCAGCGCGGCCGATCAAGCCGCGTTCGACCGCCAGTGGGATGCCGCAGTTGCGGCCGCGAGCGAGCTCGACACCGCAGCGAAGGCCAACGCGGCCGGCTACGTGATCGCATCGACGAGCGCGCCCGGCGTCGGTGCGCACTTCGTGAAGTGGTCGCTCATCGACAAGCCGTTCGATCCCGCCGCGCCGTCGATGCTCCTCTTCGACACGCGCGGCGACACGCCGGTGCTCGTCGGGTTCTCGTACTGGCTCCGGTCCGATGAAGTGCCCGAGGGATTCGCCGGTGACAACGACCACTGGCATCAGCACTCGGGGCTCTGCATCGTCAACGGATGGGTGGACCGGGAGGACGTGATCGCGCCGTCGCAGTGCGCCGGCACGTACCTCGGCGGCAGTGACCTGTGGATGCTGCATGCATGGGTGGTGCCTGGCCACGAGGACCGGTGGGGGGAGTTTGCCGACACGAACCCGACGCTTTGCCCGCCGCTCGGCGGCACTCCCGACCTCGCGCGATGCCCGACCGCGCCATAGCGTGACCCCATGGGGGAATTCAGCTCGTTCGACGGCACCACGATCGTGTTCGACGACCTCGGCGAAGGACCGCCCGTGGTCATGCTCCACGGCTTCGCGGCCGATGCCCGCGCGAACTGGCACCAACCAAAGGTGGTGGAGGCCGTCGTCGCGAGCGGTCGTCGCGTCATCACGCCTGACGCCCGCGGCCACGGTCGATCCGGGAAGCCGCACGACGTCGCGGCGTACAAGGACAACGCGATGCCTCGCGATGTGAGTGCGCTCCTCGATCATCTCGACCTCGAGCAAGTCGACCTCGTCGGCTACTCGATGGGAGGTCGGGTCACTGCGCTGGTGGCGATCCGGGAGTCGCGCGTGCGCTCGATCGTGCTCGGAGGCGTCGGCGTCGGCGTCGTCCAGGGCGGCGGACTCCCGGGACGGGACGCGATCGCCGACGCGCTCACCGCTGCCGACCCGGCCGGAATCGGAAGTGCGAGAGCGCGTGCGTTCCGCCAGTTCGCCGAGTCCACGGGTGCCGATCGGGAGGCACTCGCGGCGGTGATGCGCGCGGGCATCGGCGCGGACGCGAACCCCGTCGGTGCGATCTCGGTGCCCGCGCTCGTGATCTGTGGCGACCGCGATGACCTCGTCGGCGACTCGTCGCTGCTCGCGCAAGCGATCCCGGGTGCAGAGCACGTCATCGTCAACGGGGACCACCTCACCGCCGTGGGCGACCCGAAGTTCCGCCAGGCGATCGCCGACTTCCTCAGCCGGGTGGCGCGCTAGGCCCGAGGGACTTGCGACGCGGAGGGCTGATAGGTATACCTAACACTCATGGTTAGGAGTTGCATCCGATCATGGGTAGGTGTTCCGGCTCCCGCGTTGGCCCTGGTGCTGGTCCTCGGGGCATGCGGTGACGACAGCGGCTCGGCGAGCCAGGGCGAAGCCTCGGGCGGCCGCGCCGCGCCGCTCTCGCTCACGCTGACCGAGAGCGGCTGCGACCCGACGTCGCTCTCGGCGCCGGCTGGCGACGTGAAGTTCGCGGTCACGAACACGTCGGGGCTCAAGGGCGAGTTCGAGATCATCTCGGCGACGCCCGAGATCCTCACCGAGGAGTTCCTCGACGACGGCGCGAGCGGCACGTTCACGGTCCCGCTGAAGGCCGGGCAGTACCAGGTGATCTGTGGTGCCCCGTCGAACACGCGCGCCGACCTCGTGATCAGCGGGGAAGGTGAGGCGGCGCCGGAGGTGAAGGTCGACCAGGGTGAGCTCGACGCCGCTGTCAGCTCGTATCAGGGGTTCGTGCTCCAGCAGACCGAGGATCTCGCAGCGAGCACGAAGTCGTTCACCGACGCGGTGCGTGCGGGCGACATGGCCAAGGCGAAGCAGCTCTACGCACAGGTGCGTGTCCCGTGGGAGCAGATCGAACCCGTGGCGGAGCTCTTCCCCGATTCCGACGCGGTGATCGACAGCCGCGCGGACGACTTCCCGAAGGCGGAGGAAGACCCGAACTTCACGGGGTTCCATGCGCTGGAGTACGGACTGTTCGCGGGCGGCTCGGTCGACATGCCCTCGCTCGCCGACCGCCTCGACAGCGACATCCAGAACCTCATCACGCAGGTGAAGTCGCTCGAGATCCAGCCCCAGGTGATGACGAACGGGGCGGCGGCGCTGATCGAAGAGGCCGCGCAGACGAAGATCACGGGCGAGGAAGAGCGGTACTCCGGCACCGATCTCGTGACGCTGCAAGCGAACGTCGACGGTGCGAACAAGGTGTTCGTGCTCGTGTCACCGCTCCTCGCCACGACGAACGAGCAGCTCGACGATGACCTCGCGGCGCAGTTCAGGAAGGTCCAGCAGACGCTCGATGGCTACAAGACCGCCGACGGGTTCGAGCCCTACGGCCAGGTGAGCGAAGCAGACCGGGCCAAGCTCAAGACGTCGATGGCGGAGCTGAGCGAGCTCCTCAGCCAGGTGACGGGATCGCTCGGTCTCCAAGTGAACCAGTAGGTCTCGGTGTCGTCGTCGGGCTTCTCGCGCCGCCGGCTCATCGCCGGCACGGCGGCGGCAACGGCAGGTGCGCTCGCGGGCGGCGCGCTGCTCACCGCGTGCGACGACGACAGCGCGGCCGGATCCGACGCGTCATCGAGCGTGACCGCGCCGACGCGCGTCGACTTCGAGGGCCGACATCAGCCAGGCATCACGACACCACCGCCTCGGCACGCGATCGTCGCCGCCTTCGATGTCACCGCGTCTGATCGCGACGAGCTTGGGGCGATGTTCCAGGCCGCGACCGCCGAGGCGCGCGACCTCATGGCGGGCGTGCCCGCGCCGGCGCGGAGCAAGCTGTTGCCGCCCGTCGACAACCTCATCGTCGGCGTGGAGCCTCCGCCCGATGCCCTCACGATCACGGTCGGCGTGGGAGCATCGCTGTTCGACGATCGGTACGGGCTCCGCGACCGTCGACCGGAGCAGCTCGTGGCGATGCCTGCTTTTCCGAACGACGAGCCCCACGAGGATCAGAGCCATGGCGACGTCGTCGTGCAGGTGTGCGCTTCGACGCCCGAGGGATGCAACCACGCGCTCCGGCGCGTGATGCGGGTGACGCGCGACTCGCTCACGTTGCGATGGATGCTGCCCGGCTTCCAAGAGCCGAACTCTCTCGGGCCGGGCCGTGCTTCGGGCCGCAACTTGATGGGCTTCAAAGACGGCACTGCGAACCCGAACAGCACTGACACCACGCTGATGGACGAGCTCGTGTGGGTGGCCGGTGGTGACGGCGAGCCGGCGTGGGCCGTCGATGGGTCGTACATGGTCGTGCGTCGCATCCGGATGCGCGTCGAGTTCTGGGACCGCACCGCGCTGCACACGCAGGAGGCGATCATCGGCCGGTTCAAGGACACCGGCGCGCCGCTCGACGGGGTCTACGAGACCGACCTGCCCGTGTACGCCGCTGATCCGGACGGAGCGCAGACACCGCTCACCGCGCACATCCGCCTCGCGAACCCGCGGACCGAGCGGACCGAGAAGAACCGCATCCTGCGACGGGGCTTCAACTTCTCGCAGGGCTTCACCCCGGACGGCCAGCTCGACCAAGGCCTGCTGTTCGTGTGCTTCCAGCGGAACCTGGCGGACGGGTTCATGTCCGTGCAGTCACGCCTCAACGGCGAAGCGCTCGAGGAGTACATCAAGCCCGTTGGTGGCGGGTTCTTCTTCGCGCTGCCCGGTGTGCGGGGACCGAGTGGCTACCTCGGGGAGTCGATGCTCGCGTAGGGGCCGACGGTGATGTCCGATTCCCGCCAGAATTCAGAGCCCACGCATGCGACGATGCCTGGGTGATCGCGGACTTCGAACGTTGCTACCGAGCGGTGCAGAGCCGCGACGCTCGGTTCGACGGCTGGTTCTTCACGGCGGTGACGTCGACCGGCATCTATTGCCGGCCGAGCTGTCCCGCCACGACGCCGAAGCAGAAGAACGTGCGCTTCTACCCAACCGCAGCCGCGGCGCAAGCAGCAGGCTTTCGCGCGTGCCGCCGGTGCCGACCCGACGCGACGCCCGGCTCGCCCGAGTGGAACACGCGTGCCGACCTCGTCGGACGCGCGATGCGTCTGATTGCCGACGGAGTCGTCGATCGTGGTGGCGTGTCCGAGCTCGCGCGGCGACTCGGTTACAGCGAGCGTCATCTCACGCGCCAGCTCACCGCGGAGGTCGGCGCCGGGCCGATCGCACTGGCACGCGCGCAGCGAGCGCAGAGCGCGCGGGTGCTCATCGAGACGACCGAGCTGCCGTTCTCGCATGTCGCCTTCGCTTCTGGCTTCGCGAGCATCCGGCAGTTCAACGACACGATCCGCACCATCTTCGCCGCGACGCCACGCGACCTGCGCACGGCACGCCGCGGGCGCGACGTCACGCCGTCCGGCGCGATCTCATTGCGCTTGCCGGGACGCACGCCGTTCGCCGGCGACGAGGTGATCGAGTTCCTGGCCGCGCGTGCGGTGCCCGGCGTCGAAGAGGTGTCGGGCCACACCTACCGCCGCACGCTCCGGCTGGCGCACGGCGCGGGCGTGGCTGAGCTGACGCCTCAGCCCGACCACGTCCGCGCGGTGCTGCGACTCGACGATCTGCGGGATCTCACGACAGCGGTGCAGCGCTGCAGGCGCGCCTTCGATCTGGACGCCGATCCGCAGGCCGTCGCCGAGCAGCTCGGCCGGGATCGGCACCTCGGGCGCCTCGTGACGAAGGCTCCGGGCTTGCGTGTGCCCGGCACGGTCGACGGCCACGAGCTCGCGATCCGGGCCGTGCTCGGTCAGCAGGTGAGCCTCGCCGCCGCGCGCACGCTCGCGAAGCGACTCGTCCTCGCGCACGGCACGCCGCTCGCGTCATCGGACGGTGGGCTCACCCACCTCTTCCCGGAAGCCGAGGTGATCGCGGCGGCGCCACTCGAGACGCTCGGGATGCCAGCGGCTCGACGGACGCTCCTCGTGGCGCTCTCGACCTCGCTCGCGAACGCCGAGGTCGTCGTGGATGCCGGTGCCGACCGCGCCGAGACGACGGCGCGGCTCCTCGGCATCCGTGGCGTCGGGCCGTGGACCGCGGCGTACATCACGATGCGCGCGCTCGGTGACCCGGATGTCTTCCTTCCGACCGACCTCGGCGTACGTCACGCGCTGGAGCGGCTGCGGCTGCCGACATCACCCGCCGAGGCCGCGGCAGTCGCCGAGCGCTGGAGGCCGTGGCGCAGCTACGCCGTGATGCACCTTTGGAGGACGCTGTGAGGGTCGCGAAGACAACGACGACGGACACTCCATGCGGACCGTTCTCCGTCATGATGCTCGGAGACCGTGTCATCGCGAGCGGCTGGACATCCGACGTCGGCGATCTGCTCGAGACCGTGCACGCGTCGTTGCGGCCGGAGGACATCCGCGAGGTGCACGATCTCGGAGAAGCCAGTCGCGCGATCGATCGCTACTTCGACGGTGATCTCGTCGCGATCGACGCGGTCGAGGTCGAGCAGCATTCGGGACCGTTCATCGAGCAGGCCTGGGCTGTGCTGCGCGCCATCCCTGCCGGTTCGCCCGTCACCTATGCCGAGCTGGCCGCGAAGCTGGGGCGCCCCGACGCGGTGCGGGCGGCGGGCAACGGGTGCGCGTACAACTCGGCGGCGCTTTTCGTGCCGTGCCATCGCGTCGTGCGGACAGGCGGCGCGCTGGGAGGATTCCGATGGGGTCTGCCCGTGAAGCGCTGGCTCCTCGACCACGAGTCCGGCGCGGATTCTCACGCGGCTCTGACGCGGCTCTCAGCCGATTCTCAGAAATGAGGGCCATGCTGGGAATGTGAGTCTTCTGGCGCCCCCAGCGCCTCGCGTCCTCGTCACGGACGACGAGGACAACATCCGTTTCCTCCTCGACGCAGCCCTCCGGCACTTCGGCTTCGACGTCGTGCTGGCCGCGAACGGCCGAGAAGCACTCGGCGCGGTCGCCGACGACCGTCCCGACCTGATCGTGCTCGACGTCATGCTGCCCGACCTGGACGGCTTCGAGGTCTGCCGGCGGCTCCGAGCCGACGGCGTCAAGGTGCCGGTGCTCTTCCTGACTGCCCGCGACGGCACGGAGGAGAAGGTCCGCGGCCTCACCCTCGGCGGCGACGATTACGTCACGAAGCCGTTCAGCCTCGAAGAGGTCGTCGCGCGCGTGCGGGCGATCCTGCGTCGGGCCAACGGTGACTCGCCGACATCCGTGCTCCGCTTCGCCGACCTCGAGATGGACGAGGACGCCCACGTGGTGCGGCGGGCGGGCGTCGTCGTCGACTTCTCGCCCACCGAGTACAAGCTGCTCCGCTATCTCCTCATCAACGCCGGGCGAGTGGTGACGAGAGCGCAAATCCTGGATCATGTGTGGGAGTACGACTTCGGTGGAGAGGCCACCGTCGTGGAGACCTACGTGAGCTACCTCCGCAAGAAGCTGGATCCGCTCGGTGAGCCGTTGATCAAGACGGTGCGCGGCGTCGGCTACGCCCTTCGACAGGACTGACGTGTCCCTGCGGCACCGCCTCGTCGCTGCGGTCCTCGTGGTCGGCGTGGTGCTCGTCGTCGCGGGCGTCGTCGTGGCCGGGCTGATCCGCGGCCAGCTGATCGCCCAGGTCGACCAGCAGCTCGAGCGAGCAAGCGGACGAGCGGGGGTCTTCGTCGGCGCGTTCGAACCTCGGCCTCCTCCGATAACGGTTCGGCCTGGCGCCGACGCCGACCAAGGCTTCACGGAGTTCTACGTCTTCCTCGCATCGCAGGAGGGCGTGCGCAGCGTCGGCCCCAGCATCGGAGCGGAGTCACCCCCCGACGTGACGTCCGTGTTCCCCTCGGACGGGGCGCTCGCTGACCCGTCGCCGCACTTCGCGACGGTCGGCGCGGTCGGTGACGGGCCGCGGTACCGCGTGCTCATCGAGGGAGTGCCGGGTGGCGCGCTGGCCCTTGCGCAGAGCCTGCGCGCGACTGACCACACGTATCACCAGATCGTGACCGTCGAGGTGCTTGCGTTCCTCGCTGTGCTGTTGACGCTGTGCATGGTGTCGTGGTGGCTGCTGCGGCACGGCGTGCGGCCGATCGAGAAGATGGCGATGACGGCGAACGCGATCGCGGACGGCGACCTGTCCCGCCGTGTGTCGCCCGAAGATGAGAAGACCGAGGTGGGCCGGCTCGGCATCGCGTTGAACACGATGCTCGGACAGATCGAAGGCGCTTTCGACGAGCGGCAAGAGTCGGAGGACCGCCTTCGCCGGTTCGTCGCGGACGCGTCGCACGAGCTCCGCACCCCGCTCACCTCGATCCGCGGCTACGCGGAGCTCTGGCGAGCGGGCGCGATCGAGACCAAGAGCGAGCAAGCCGACGCGATGCGGCGCGTCGAGCACGAGGCGGCGCGCATGGGTCGGCTCGTGGACGACATGCTGTTGCTCGCGCGGCTCGACGAAGGCCGGCCGCTCGACGTCGCCGACGTCGACCTCGGCCACATCGCCGAGGACGCGGTGCGCGACGCTCGTGCAGTCGAACCGGGCCGTCCCATCTCGCTGTCCGCTGACGACGGAGTCGTCGTGCTCGGCGACGGTGATCGCCTGCGACAGGTCCTTGCAAACCTGCTCGCCAACGCGCTCGTGCACACACCGGCGGGCACCCCGGTGGAGGTGCGCGTGCGGCGCGATGGGCCAGCCGCAGTGCTGGAGGTCGCGGACCACGGCCCTGGCTTGCCGCCGGAGGTGGCACACCGCGTGTTCGAGCGGTTCGTGCGCGCCGACCCGGCGCGGGCGCGCACGACCGGAGGTGCAGGACTCGGGTTGGCGATCGTGTCCGCTGTCGCGGAGGCCCACGGCGGGCGGGCAGAGGTCGAGTCCTCACCGGGTGAGGGAGCGACGTTCCGGGTCGTGCTCCCGGCCACCGAGGCCGAGGTCCACTCAGCAACCTCCGATCACGCTCTCAGGTGATCCCAAGACCTGATTGCGAGATTGCTCGCTGTGAGCGAGCGCGCGTGGCCCCGTCTTGTCCTTCTTCTGGCCGTATCGTCGGTGCTGCTGCTGGCGGCGTGCGGCGGTGGCGGGCCGACGACCGCGGCTGCTGCGGCGCCCGCTGGCGCGAACGACACCACCGCCGGAGGAGCGACGCCGAGCGTGCCCGCGGAGATGCAGGCGTACGTTGCCTGCCTGAAGGACCATGGCGTGACGCTGCCGACTGGTGGCCGGTTCGGCCCGGGCGGCAACGGCGGCAACGGCCAGGGTGGTCAAGGTCAGGGCCAGGGCGGGCAAGCGCCGCCAGGCTCGTTCCAGCTCGGCGCACCGCAGACGCAAGTGCAGTCGCAGTCGGGCGGCAGCTCGTCCGGGGGCGGATCGACGGGCGGCGCGCCGCCGTCGTTCGACCGCAGCAAGTTCGAGGCCGCACGCCAGGCATGCGCCGACAAGCTGCCTGAAGGCGTGACCGGGTTCGGGCCTGGGGGCGGGCAGGGCTTCGGCGGCAACGGCGGCGCCGACGCGAGTGCGTTCAACGCCTACCGGTCGTGCATGGCCGACCACGGCGTGACCCTCCCGCAGCGCCAGGGTGGCCAGAACGCCCAGTCGGGTCAGTCGGCCTCCTCGTCGCAGGCGCCCGTGTCGATCGATCGGAACAGCGCGGCGTTCAAGGCCGCGAACGATGTGTGCCAAGCGCTCCTGCCCACGCCGAACCAGGGCCAAGGGCAGGGGCAGACCCAAGGGACGAACCCGTGAAGCGCCAGACCGTCATCCTCAACTCAGTCCTCGCCGTAACGGCCCTCGGACTCGTGGCGTTCGGCGTCACGTCCCTCGGTGACAGCGGCACCGCGGCGGCAACCGAGACGCTCACCACCGTGCAGACAGGGAACGTGACGCAGACCGTGTCCGCGACCGGCAACGCGGTCGCAGCCGATGACCTCACACTGAACTTCAACGGCTCGGGTGGAGTGCTCACCGAGGTCGATGTGAAGGCGGGCGACACGGTGACCGCGGGCCAGGTTCTCGCCCGAGTCGACGCCACGACCGCGCAGAACCAGCTGAAGACAGCGCAGGCGAACCTCACGAGCGCGCAGGCGCGGATGGGGGGGCTGCTCCATCCCCTCACCGCTCAGGACCTGATCAAGAACCAAGCATCGGTCGCGCAGTCGCAGGCCGCCGTCGACAGCGCGCAGGCCGCTCTCGACAACGCGAACGCGAACCTCGCACAGGACACGATCATGCAGGAGGCCGCAGTCGCGAAGGCGAAGCAGTCGGCCGCGAACGCACAGGCAGTGTCGTCGACCGGTTCTGCGAGCCAGCAGTCGAACCTGGACCAAGCGCAGGCCACCCTCACGGACGCGGTGTCGCATCTGCCGGCTGGGGTGATCGTGTCGACCGCGGATGGCGCCTCGGCCTACGCCGACTCGACGGCGCTCGTGGAGACGTACAAGGCGGACCAGTCGATCTGCGACGTGGTGAACTCGACCACGTACACCACGCCCGACGGGCTGACGTGCGCGCAGGTCGCGACCGACCTCAACGCGGCCACACAGGTGCAGACGGCTGCTCGTGGCGTGGTCACCGCGGAGAACCAGGTCGCATCCAGCAACGCGCAGGCGAAGCAGTCGCTCGACAACGCGCAGTCGGCGATCACCGACGCGACGAATGCGCAGGCCGCCACGCTGATGAAGGATCAGCAGGCGATCGTGACCGCGCAGCGTCAGCTCGAGACCGCGCAAACGAGCCTCCAGTCGACGATCGCGTCGAACGCGGCCGCCGCGTCGCCGGCGACTGCGAGTGACATCGCACAGCAGCAGGCGAGCATCGTCACTGCACAGATCGCGGTGGCGACCGCGCAGAAGGCGGTCTCCGACGCGACGCTCGTGGCTCCGGCTGCCGGCACGATCAGCGCGGTGAACGGGCAGGTCGGCGAGGCCGTTGCGAGCGGCGGCACGACCGGCTTCATCACGCTGGTCGACCTCAACAGCCTCGAGGTGAAGGCGGCGTTCTCAGAGACCGACGCTGCGAAGGTCGCCGTCGGGCAGCCGGCATCGGTGAGCTTCGACGCACTCACCGGCCAGAGCTTCACCGGCAAGGTCGTTGCGATCGACTCCGCTTCGACGGTGACGAGCAACGTCGTGACCTACAACGTGACGGTCGCGCTCGACTCCCCGCCGCCTGAGGTCAAGGTCGGCATGACGGCGTCCGTCGACGTGACCGTGGCCGAGCGCGATGGCGTGCTCGAGCTCCCCGCGTCAGCGATCTCGGGCCGGGGGGAAACGGCGACGGTGACAGTGCGCACCGCGAACGGTGACGAGCAGCGTCAGATCACGATCGGCCTGAGGGGCGACGACAGCGTGGAGATCGCGAGTGGGCTCTCCGCTGGTGATGTCGTCGTCACGAAGGTGGCCGAGACGACGGGAACGAACGCCAACGCGAACACGTTCGGCCGAGGCGCTCGCGTCGGCGGAGGCGGACCGGGCGGGGCGTTCGTCGTGAGCGGCGGCTCATGAGCGACAGCAAGCCCGTCATCGCGGTCCGTGATCTCACGAAGACCTATGCGATGGGCGCGGTCGAGGTGCGCGCGCTTCGGGGCGTGTCACTCGTCGTCGAGCGCGGCGACTTCGTGGCGATCATGGGCGCTTCCGGAAGCGGCAAGAGCACGCTCATGAACATCCTCGGGTGCCTCGACGCGCCGACGAGCGGCCAGTACCTGCTGGACGGGGTCGATGTCCGAGGGCTCGACGAGACAGAGCTCGCGTACGTGCGGAACCGAAAGATCGGGTTCGTGTTCCAGAGCTACAACCTCATCCCGCGCACCTCCGCGATCGCGAACGTCGAGCTCCCACTCATGTACGGCGGCATGAAGAAGGCGGAGCGCCACCGCATCGCGTCGCTTGCACTCGAAGCGGTCGGGCTGAGCGACCGTCTCGACCACTTGCCCTCCGAGCTCTCCGGCGGTCAGCAGCAACGCGTCGCCGTTGCTCGCGCGCTCGCGACGAGGCCGGCGATGATCCTCGCCGACGAGCCGACAGGGAACCTCGACTCGGCCTCCACGAAGGAAGTGCTTGACATCTTCGCCCGCCTCAACGCCCGCGGCCGGACGATCGTCTTGATCACGCACGAGCACGACGTCGCCGCGTACGCGAAGCGCGTCATCCGGCTGCGGGACGGGCTCGTGATGAGCGACACCGTCGAGCGAGAGCGCGTGTCGGCGTGATCGAAAGCGTCCGCCTCGCGTTGCAGGGGATCATGTCGAACCGCTTGCGGTCGGCACTCACGATGCTCGGCATCCTCATCGGTGTCGCTGCGGTGATCATCCTCATCGCGGTGGGTGCCGGATCGTCGGCGGCGGTGCAGAACCAGCTGTCGGGGCTCGGCACCAACACGCTCACGATCTTCCCCACCGGTGGGTTCGGACCTCCGGGCGCGGCCAACCGCACCGGGACCCAGAGCCGCCGCGCCGCGCTCACGGCAAAGGACGTGACCGCGCTCGAGGACAAGACGAACGCCCCGAACATCATCGAGGTCGCTCCGGTTGTGAACGCGCAGGGGGCGACCGCGACGTACAACGGCGCCACCCATCAGATCGAGCAAGGTGTCGGGACCACGCCGAACTACTTCGGGATCCGCAACCTCGAAGTCGCGAGCGGCTCGGCGTTCACTCAGGACGATGTCGACCAGCACCGAAAGGTCGTCGTGCTCGGCCCGACAGTCGTCACCGACCTGTTCGGCGACGGGGTCGATCCAGTCGGGCAGAAGATCAAGATCGGTGGGTCGACGTGGACCGTCATCGGCGTGTTGAAGTCGAAGGGCTCGAACGGCTTCGCCGATCAAGACGACATCGCGATCGCACCTGTCACATCGGTGCAGGACTCGCTCGCGAGCCGCACCGCCGGGTACAACAACATCACCGTCCAGGCCAAGTCTCGAAAGGCATCCGACGCCGCATCGTCAGAGATCACGTCGACGCTGCTGTCCACGCACAAGGTCACGACCGCCGACTTCCAGGTGCTGAACCAGGCGGCTCTCCTCGACGCGAGCGCGGCCTCGAACGAGGTCTTCACCGTGCTGCTCGGAGCGGTCGCGGCGATCTCGTTGCTCGTCGGCGGCATCGGCGTCATGAACATCATGCTGGTGACCGTCACCGAGCGGACCCGTGAGATCGGGATCCGGAAGGCCATCGGGGCGCGGAAGCGCCACATCCTCAGCCAGTTCCTCGTCGAGTCGGTGCTGCTCTCGATGCTCGGCGGGTTGATCGGTGTGTTCGTCGGCCTGGCGGGCAGCCACTTCCGCATCGTCGGCGTCACGCCCGTCGTGCAGCTGTACTCGGTCATCCTCGCGTTCGGCGTGGCAGTGATGGTCGGGCTCTTCTTCGGCATCTATCCCGCGAACCGAGCGGCATCGCTCCGACCCATCGAGGCGCTTCGCTATGAGTGACACCGTCACGAACGAGACCCCCTCCACGAACGAGCCTTCGGCGACCAATGGTCAGCCGTTGCCTGACGACACCGACGTGCTGTTCCGCGACGACGCCGACGACATCGACGAGGAGATGCCGACTCGCGCGAAGCGTCGCATCGTCACCGCGTGGACGATGGTCTTCGCCGCGCTCGTCATCGCCGGCGCCGGATTCGTGGCCGGGATCCAGATGGAGAAGCGGAACGCACCGGCCGCGTCGGGTTTGCCGCCCGGCCTGGCTGCGTTCGCGAACGCGCGCGCCAACGGCGGCGCGTTCCCTGGTGCTTTCACAGGGAGGGGCAACGCCGCCAACGGCGCGACAGGCGCGAGCAGCGGTGCAGGCGGGAACGGGGCAACGCAGACGCCGGCCGGCAACGGCGCGACGGGTAGGGGGACGACGGGCACGGTCAAGCTCGTCGACGGAACGAACGTCTACATCACGACGGCCGACGGTTCGATCGTGAAGGTGACGACGTCGCCGACGTCGAAGGTCACGAAGGCGTCCCCCGGCGCGGTGAGCGATCTGAAGGCGGGCGACACCGTGACCGTGCAGGGCACGACCGGCGTTGACGGCACCATCGCCGCGAGCAGCATCAGCCAAGGTCCCTAACCGTCCGCCGCAGGACCTCGCCGGGTATGGTGCGCGCGCACCCGTCAGAGGGAGGTTCTGCATCGTGGATGAACGGATGCGCATCGCAGTCGCCGAAGCCTTCGGAACGGGCTTCCTGGTCATCGGAGGTTGTGGCACCGCGATCATCGCCGGCTCGGGGGTCGGCACGCTCGGCGTCGCCATGGCGTTCGGGCTGAGCTTGCTCGTGATGGTGTACACGATCGGGCCGATCACGGGCTGCCACATCAACCCCGCGGTCACGCTCGGCTTGCTCGCCATCGGGAAGGTGAAGAAGGAGCACGTCGCGTACTACATCGTCGGGCAAGTGGTCGGCTGCATCGTCGGCGCCGCGCTCATCTACATCATGGCGAAGGGTGTCGACGGGTTCACCGCGAAGAACAACTTCGCGGCGAACGGCTACGACACGCACTCGCCCGGTGGCTACAACCTCGCGTCGGTGATCGTCGCAGAGATCGTGATGACGGCGTTCCTCACGATCGCGATCGCCGCGATCTTCCACTGGAACTTCTCCGCCGGCTTCGCGGGGGTGTCGATCGGCCTCGTGCTCACCTTGATCCACCTCATCAGCATCCCGATCGACAACACGTCGGTGAACCCGGCGCGGAGCCTCGGGGTCGCGCTGTTCGCGGGGAGTGATGCGCTCAAGCAGCTCTGGGTGTTCATCATCTTCCCGATCGTGGGTGGCATCGCCGGCACCGTGCTGTACCAGTTCATGGCGGGCAAAGAGGAGCCCGAACCCGCGGTGTGACCACCGCGCAGCGCGGCCTCATCGTCAGCGCGGCGGCGTTCGTCGCGCTGACGATCGTCGTCGTGAGCAACTGGGTCGCGGGGCTCGACCGGCGCGTGACGAAGTGGGTCTTCGGCTGGCCCGATGCGTGGCGCGGGCCGATGCACGCGATCTGGTGGTTCGCGACCCGCCCCGTCGCTCTGGTCTGGATCGGGCTCGCGCTCCTCGTGTGGCGCAAGCCGCAACCCGCCGTCGCGATGGTGGCAGCTGCGCTGGCATCTTGGGGGCTCGCGCTCGTGTCGAAGGTGGCCGTGGGACGATCGCGGCCGACTCGAGCGCTCCTCGGCGCAACACCTCGTCACAATCTGGCGGGTCACGGCTATCCAGCCGCCCACGCCGCACTCGCTGCCGCGCTGGTGATTCCCGTGCTGTTCGTCGCGCCGCGCGCTTGGCGGCCCTTCCTCGTCGCGGCGATCGTCGTCGTCGGCGTCAGCCGCGTGTACAGCGGTGCCCAGTTCGCACTCGATTCGCTCGGAGGGATCGCGCTCGGCGCGACCTGCGGCTTCGGCGCCGTGGTCCTCTTTTCCAAGGTCAGACCTAGGATCCCGGCGTGAGCGAGAGCCTGCTGGTCGAGCACCAAGCGCCGATCACGCGGATCACCCTCAACCGGCCGGAGAAGCGCAACGCCCTGAGCCTCGGGCTGATGGCCGAGCTCACCGAGACGCTCGAGTCGCTTCGTCACGATCCCGAGACGCGCATCGTCGTGATCGCGGCAGCGGGGCCCGCGTTCTCGGCGGGGCACGACCTCGCCGAGATGGCCGCGGACCGTGACGCAGCGAGCTACAAGCGCCTGTTCGACGGCTGCACCACGCTGATGACGACGATCCACACGATCCCGCAGCCAGTGATCGCACAGGTGCACGGAGTCGCGACTGCGGCGGGATGTCAGCTCGTGGCGGCCTGCGACCTCGCGGTCGCCGAGGAGGGTGCGCGGTTCGGCACACCTGGCGTGAAGATCGGTCTGTTCTGCTCCACCCCGATGGTGCCGATCTCGCGCGCGGTCGGCCGCAAGCGCGCGCTCGAGATGTTGCTCACCGGGCAGCTGATCGACGCGCGCACGGCGCTCGACTGGGGGCTCGTCAATCGAGTCGTGCCCGTCGACACGTTGCGTGAGGCCGTCGACGACCTCGCGACATCGATCGCGAACGCCAGCGCGCTCACGATCGCGATCGGGAAGCAGGCGTTCTACGCGCAGATCGACGTCGACGAGCGGCAGGCCTACGACGTCACGGTTCCCGTGATGACCATGAACGCGATGACCGACGACGCCGCCGAGGGGATCAACGCGTTCCTGGAGAAGCGCGCCCCGGTGTGGCGAAACAGCTAGCTGCCTACGGCTGGCAGACCGAGCTCACGCCGCCGTTCCGGCAGAGCCACTGCACTGCCTCTTCGACCGACGAGACGCCCACCACCCGCACGCTCGGCGGGGCGTACGGCTGCGCTGCCGCGATGTCGGGCCTCGGCATCATGAACACGTTCGCTCCAGCCCGCGCTGCCGCGGTGACCTTCGCGTCGTAGCCGAGCACCGGGTCCACGCTGCCGCCCGGGCCGAGCGCGCCGGTCGCCGCGATCAACCGATGGCCCGTGAGGTCGCCGACGGTGAGCATGTCGATGTACGCGAGCGCGAAGACCAACCCTGCCGAGCCGCCGGTGACCTTGCCCACGGAGAGCTGTGGCGCCGGAGCGGTGATGGCGCGACGCACGAACGCGGCGCCGCCTCCGGGTGCTTGCGGCCATGGCGCCGCGGGCTTGAGGTCGAGGTCGACGACATGACCAGCGCGGTACACACGGAGTCGCGATGTCGCGCCTGTCGCGAGGTTGCCGTCGAGCGTGTGGACGTCGGGGCGCAGGCCGTTGATCGTCACGACTGCGTCGCCCACCTCGAGCCCGGCGCGGTCGGCGACGGAACGGGGTTGCACAGCCGTCACCTCGAGCACCGGACCGACCTCACGAACGGCTGTCGCCCATGCGTTGATCGCCGTCGGATCGACCGACTTCTTGAAGGGCGTCGACGTGGCGGCCTCGAGGCGCGCGGGCCCGAACGACAGGAGCCGCCCACTGCCGAGCGTGTGGGCCCACACCCATTGGGCGAGCGTCTGCGGCCGCACCTCGACCGCCGCGATCAGGAACGCCCCCGGTTGCGGGCTCCCGGGACTCGTCTCGGGCTCCGCGGGGAGGGTCAGCCGTCGGGCGACGCCGCCAGTGACGATGTCCCCGCCGACAGGCATGGCAAGCGACGCCACCAGCAATGCGATGAGCACGCCCGCGAGCACACCGCGCACGTCAGTGCGCCGCGTCTCGTTCGCCCCGGGGTCGCCAACCCCCTCCACGGCGTCAGCACAGCACGTGGTATTTGATCGCGCAAGCGGCACTTTGGGTGGTCGCGGCACCGATGCAACTCGACCCATGTGAGAGGGTTTCCCGCACTATGGATCTTGCAGACGCCCTGGCCTTCGCAGGCACCTCCCACAACGGCGTGCTGGTGACCCTGAAGCGTGACGGTCGCCCCCAGCTGTCGAACATCTCCTACGCCGTGATCGACGGCAGGGTCGGGATCTCGATCACCGACGACCGCGCCAAGACGAAGAACCTCCGCCGCGACCCACGGGGCTCGCTGTACGTGTCGAGCCCCGACTTCTGGTCGTATGTGGTGCTCGAGGGCACGGTCGAGCTCACCCCCACCAGCGCCGCTCCGGACGACGCAACGGTCGAGCAGCTCATCACCCTCTTTCGCGCCGTGCAGGGCAAGGAGCATCCCGACTGGGACGACTACCGCGCCGCGATGGTGCGCGACAAGCGGCTGATCGCGTGGTTGCGACCCGACCACGCGTACGGCTTCACCCGCGGCTGACGCGCTCGCTCCACACCGGGCCGTCGGGGAAGCGGAACTGCTCGATCGACTCGGGCCGCATCGTGATGCCGTACCCCGGAGCGGAAGGAAGTCGGTAGCGACCCCCCGACACGGAGACCGGATCGGCGAAGTGCTCGTGCAAGTGGTCGGCCCATTCGCACATGCGTCCGTCGAGTGAGCCAGACACCGCGATGTAGTCCAACGGCGCGAGGTGCGACACGTACTCACAGAGCCCGACGCCGCCGGCGTGCGGGCACACGGGCACGCCCGCCACAGCGGCCATCAGCAGCACGGCCAGCACCTCGTTCACGCCGCCGAGACGGCACGCGTCGATCTGGCACACGCCGATCGCGTCCGCCTGAAGCAGCTGCTTGAACATCACGCGGTTGTGCGCGTGCTCACCGGTAGCGACCTTCATGGGCGCGAGCGCACGAGCTATCGCGGCATGGCCGAGCACGTCGTCGGGGCTCGTCGGCTCTTCGATCCAGTAGGGGTCGTGCGGCCGGAGCGCGCGCATCCACTCGATCGCTTCGCCGACATCCCAGCGCTGGTTCGCGTCGGTCATGAGCAAGCGATCCGGACCGAGCTCGCTGCGCAGCAGC
>DATKAS010000337.1:0-17032 GCA_035497855.1 Acidimicrobiales bacterium | reverse complement strand
CGACGAGGACGAGCAAGCTGCTCCCGAAGCAGCCGCACCGCCCGCGGCCACCAGCGACCGGCCGATGCCATCGCGCGACGAGCTCACGATCGCATGGGCCGACAACGTGCTACCCCAGCTCAAGGGGATGGTGAAGGCGCTGTTCGCCGCGGGACGCTTCGTCTCCGCCGACGAGGACGGTGCGGTGCTCGCGCTGCCCACGGCACCACATCGACAGAAGTGCGAGGAACGGCACAAGGAGGTCGAAGCCGCGCTCGCTTCGCACTTCGGCCGGCCGGTGCCGTTGCGACTCGTCGTCGACGGTGGCGAGACCGCGCCGCCGGTCGCGAGCGCGGCGATGGCCGCGGAAGAAGCGCTGGACCTCGACGACTTGGTCGACGCTCCCGCGGCACCCTCCTCCTCCATCGACCGTCTGACCGAAGCCTTCCCCGGAGCAGAGCTCCTCACCGACGAGACCTGAGGAGGCGGCATGTCCGGCGACGACGACTTCATGGGGAACCTGCTCAAGCAAGCACAGGCCATGCAAGAGCAGATGCTCGCGGCGCAGGCGAGTGCCGCCGCGCAGACCGTGGAGGGGCAAGCCGGCGGTGGTCGGGTGAAGATCACCGCGACAGGCGGCATGGACTTCACCGCGGTGCGCATCGACCCGAGCGTCGTCGATCCCACCGAGATCGAGCTCCTCGAGGACCTGATCCTCGCCGCGTTGCACGACGCGGTCGAGCGAGCGCAACAGCTGCAGAGTCAAGCACTCGGTCCGCTCTCGAACCTCGGTGGCTTGGGTGGCCTGCTCCCTGGCGGTGAGCAAGGGTGACCGTCTACGCCGGTCCGGTCCAGAACCTGATCGACGAGCTCGGTCGGCTCCCCGGCATCGGACCGAAGTCAGCCCAGCGCATCGCCTTCCACCTGCTGAAGCTCCCCGCCGAAGACGTCGCGCGCCTCTCGCACGCGATCGAGGAAGCGAAGGCCAAGGTCACGTTCTGCACGCGTTGCTACAACGTGTCGGAGGGTTCGGAGTGCGCGATCTGCAGCGACCCACGACGCGACACCACCGTCGTGTGCGTCGTCGAAGAGCCTCGGGACATCGTGGCGGTCGAGAAGACAGGTGAGTTCAAGGGTCGCTATCACGTGTTGCAGGGCGCGATCAGCCCGATCGAAGGGATCGGCCCCGAGCAGCTGCGCGTGAAGGAGCTGCTCGCTCGCCTCGAGCCCGAAGGTGTCTCCGAAGTGATCCTCGCGACGAACCCGAACATCGAAGGCGAGGCGACGGCGATGTACCTCGCTCGCCTGCTGAAGCCGCTGGGGTTCCGAGTGACCAGGATCGCGAGCGGCCTACCCGTCGGTGGCGACCTCGAGTACGCCGACGAGGTGACGCTCGGCCGAGCGCTCGAAGGCCGCCGAGACGTCGAGGCCTGAGACTCGAGGCCGGGAAAAAGGGCTCGGGGCACCGCCTGCTCCGGTGCGAGGCGGGCGGACACCCGCACCGGCGAGGCGGTACCCCGAGATGAAGGACCCGAGGGGGGCTGCAGGTCCATCTATTGCGAAGACGTTACAACAGTGACGATCCCATGACAACGAACGGCGGGGAAACTCTTGTCACGGGTTGTGGACAAGCGGCGGAGGTCCCCTCAAGCGCAACCTGTGACGACCGTTTGCTCACACAACCACGCCATACGTGGTCCGGTGAGCAAACGGTCGGCGTCAGAGGGTCTTGACGAGGAGGGCGTCGCCTTGGCCGCCCCCGCCGCAGAGCGCAGCCGCGCCGAGGCCACCACCCCGGCGGCGGAGCTCGTGGAGGAGTGTGAGGGCGAGCCGGTTGCCCGACATCCCGATGGGGTGCCCGAGCGCGATCGCGCCGCCGTTGACGTTGACGACGTCGTCGGCGATGCCGAGGTCGTCCATCGACGCGATGCCGACGGCAGCGAAGGCCTCGTTGATCTCGAACAGGTCGACGTCGCGCACCGACTTGCCGGCTTTGTCGAGTGCAGCTTGGATCGCACGCGACGGCTGGCTCAGCAAGGACGCGTCGGGTCCGGCGACCTGGCCGTACGACACGATCTCGCCGAGCGGGCTCACGGCGAGACGCTCGGCGGCGGCCTTCGACGCGACGATGACCGCGCTCGCGCCGTCGGACAGCTGCGACGCGTTGCCCGCCGTGATGTTGCCCGCCTTGTCGAACGCGGGCTTGAGCGCGCCGAGCGACTCGACGGTGGTGCCGGGACGCACGCCTTCGTCCGTGTCGAACAGCAACGGGTCGCCCTTGCGCTGCGGGATCTCGACCGCGATCACCTCGTCGTTGAAGCGGCCGTCCTTGATCGCCGCGGCGGCACGCTCGTGACTCTTCGCCGCGAGATCGTCCTGACGCTCACGGGAGATGCTGCGCGACGCGGAGTACTTCTCGGTGCCCGCGCCCATCAGACATGCGTCGAACGCGCACCACAGGCCGTCGCGGATGATCGAGTCCTGCAAGGAGGTGTCGCCATAGCGGAAGCCGGAACGCGAACCGGGGAGGATGTGCGGCGCGTTCGTCATCGACTCCATGCCGCCGGCGACGACGATCTCGGCCTCGCCCGATTGGATGAGGAGGTCGGCGAGGTAGATCGTGTTGAGGCCCGAGAGGCAGACCTTGTTGACCGTTGTCGAGGGGATCGTCATGGGGATGCCCGCGTCCACCGCCGCTTGACGCGCGGTGATCTGGCCCTGCCCGGCGCCGATGACCTGACCCATGAAGACGTAGTCGACCTCTTCGGGTGACAGCCCCGCGCGCTCGAGCGCAGCCTTGATCGCGAACCCGCCGAGCTCCATGGCGGTGAACCCGGCCAACGCACCTGAGAGCTTCCCGATCGGTGTGCGGGCACCAGCGACGATCACGGATCCGGCCATGAGGTCCCTCCTCTGCATGAAGGACTTGCAGTGTATTGGCCGTTCGTGGCCGAAGTGACCGGCCGGTAATCTGCGCCCGATGCAGCCGATCCTCGAAGCCATCCTCAACGGCGCGTCAGGTGCGGAGCTCGCCGCGCTGCCTCTGCCCGAGTCGTACCGGGCGATGGTCGTCCGCAAGGACGAGGTGGGGATGTTCGAGGGGATGGAGTCGTCTGCCAAGGATCCTCGGAAGTCGCTGCACCTCGAGGAGGTGCCGCTGCCGGAGCTGGCCCCGGACGAGGCATACGTCGCGGTGATGGCGAGCTCGATCAACTTCAACACCGTCTGGACGTCGATCTTCGAGCCGCTGCCGACGTTCGTCTTCCTCGAGCGATACGGCAAGGAGAGCTCGTGGGCCAAGCGCCACGACCTCCCGTATCAGATCGTCGGGTCCGACGCATCCGGCGTCGTGTTGCGCGTCGGTTCCGCCGTGCGCAACTGGCGTCCCGGCGACAAGGTGACGATCCACTGCAACTCCGTCGACGACCAGGACCCCTCGGCGCACGACGACTCGATGCTCGCCACGAACCAGCGCATCTGGGGCTTCGAGACGAACTTCGGCGGCCTCGCGGACATGACGGTCGTGAAGGCCAACCAGCTCATGCCGAAGCCCGCGCACCTGTCCTGGGAGGAGGCCGCGGTCAACGCGCTCTGCAACTCGACCTCGTACCGCATGCTCGTCGGCGAGCACGGTGCGCGCATGAAGCAGGGCGACGTCGTGCTCGTGTGGGGCGCGACCGGTGGCATCGGCGGGTACGCGGTGCAGTACGTCCTGAACGGCGGCGGCATCCCCGTCGGTGTCGTGAGCTCGCCCGACAAGGCGGACCTCCTCCGCGACATGGGCTGCGAGGCGGTCATCGACCGCGCGGCAGGCGGATACCGGTTCTGGAAGGACGCGACCACGCAGGACGAGTCCGAGTGGCGGCGCTTCGGCAAGGACGTGCGCGCGGTCGTGGGCGAAGACCCCGACATCGTGTTCGAGCATCCCGGTCGGTCGACGATGGGCGCGTCGATCTTCGTCGCCAAGCGCGGCGGCACTGTCGTCACGTGCGCGGCGACGTCCGGCTACATGGTCGAGTTCGACAACCGACACTTCTGGATGAAGCTCAAGCGCCTGATCGCGAGCCACTTCGCGAACTACCGCGAGGCATGGGAGGCGAATCGCCTGATCAGCCGAGGCGCGATCCAGCCCCTTCTGTCCGCTGTGTACCCACTCGGCGAAACCGGCGAGGCGGCGTACCAGGTGCACAAGAACCAGCACGAAGGCAAGATCGGCGTGCTCTGCCTCGCCCCGAGCGAGGGCCTCGGCATCGACGATCCCGCCTTCCGCGAGAAGGTCGGCGAGGATCGCATCACGGTCTTCCGCCGCCACGCATAGGAGGCACGCATGAGCCCGCAGATCGTCAGGGGTCCGAACGACGACGAGCACAGCGGCCAGGGCTACGACGCCGACCTCACGCTCGGCGAACCGCTCCTCATCGAGATCGACCATGTCGCGATCGCGGTCAACGACCTCGAAGCCGCGATCGACTACTACCGCGACGTCTTCGGTGCGACCGTCGAGCACCGCGAGGTCGTGCACTCCGACGGCGTCGAGGAGGCGCTGCTGAAGGTCGCCGAGAGCTACATCCAGCTGCTCACACCCACGACGCCTGACTCACCTGTCGCGAAGAGCATCGAGAAGCGCGGCGAAGGGCTCCACCACGTCGGCTATCGAGTCGCGAACTGCGCGGTCGCGTTGCAGGCGGTGAAGGACGCCGGCGGCAAGGTGATCGACGAAGCGCCTCGGCCGGGGTCGCGGGGCACCACCGTCGCGTTCGTGCACCCGAAGGGCGCGTTCGGCACGCTCATCGAGCTCGTACAGGAGTAGCGCCGCGCCAACCCGGCGGGACCGCGGCGCAGGGGGCATGCTCAAACGGTGACCGCGACGCTGGCGAGCTTCTTCGACGACGTCGCCGCCGGCAAGGGTCTCGGCCCGCCCGTCGATCGCGCTGCGCTCGACGAGGTGCGGGACCACCTCGGCCGCGAGCTCGAGGAGATCGGTGCGCGCCTACCGCCGGACGCCCCACAGCTCGTCCTCACGAAGCGCCGGGTGCGTGACGTGCTCGCGTGCGAGACAGGCGCGCTCACGGCGAACGAGGTCGTGACCGACCTCGGGCCCTCGCTCGTGCTCGGGCAGCTCGTCGATCGACTCGTCGGCACATATGTCGTCACCGGAGCCGTGCCGGAGGACACGTTCGCCTCGGCCGTGGAGTCGCTCCGCGCCGAGCGCAACGAACGCACGCTCGCATGGCTCGACGCAGTCACACCCGAGACGATCGCCGGCCTCCGCGAAGACTTGGACGACCGCGCGGCGCGCGTACAGGACACGTGGCCCGCGGTCCTTGCTGAGTGGTGGCCGAGACCAGAGGACGCCGCCCGCATCCCGTTCGCGGGAGGACGGATCGAGCTGTCCGGACGGTTCGACCTGCTGCTCGGAGGTCGCGCCACCGATCTTCCGCGCCTCATCGTCGAAGTGAAGGCCGGAAGCGCGACCGGCGTCCATCAACCCGACCTCTACTGGTACGCGCTCCTCGCTGCACTGCGCGACGGAGCAGCACCACGTTGTGTCGCCGTGTGGTCCGCCGGCGACGGGATCACCACCACCGCTCCGATCAGCGTCGACGGCCTCCGGTCTGCGGCGCTGCGCGTGATCGACGCGGCCGACCGATGGGTCGCACTGCTTGCGGGCAAGTCGCCGAGCGTCACCGCACATCCAGGATGCCGCTGGTGCGCGTTGCTCGACGTCTGCGAGACCGGTCAGCGCTGGCAACCCGCCGATGGCTGACTCGGGAAGGGGGCGAGAGTGGCGAGCGCGTGCGCTGGACCGGCTGTCGCCGTTGGTCGCCGAGGTCGACGCGCCGCGCACGACGCTGAGCTGGTTCGGCGTGCTCGACCAGCTCGGCGAACGCGACGAGCGCGACGACGAACCGTTTCGCTGGTCTGCGCTGAAGGCCCGCCGTCAGATCGGCCTTCCCGCGCTGCAAGAGCTGTCTGCTGCCACGCAGGATCGTCGCAAGATGACACCCCTCGTCGCGGTCACGCGCGTGGTCGAGCGGATGACCGCCGTCGGTCGTGAGGGTTGGGCTGACCGCGACGACGCCAAGATCGAAGACTGGCTGCGCAGCATCGGCGACGGAGGTCGCGCCGCGGCAACCCGCGCCGCAGTCACGTGGGTGACTGCGTGCCGCACACAAGTGCGTTGGCCGCCACACGACATCCGGTCCCGCGACGAAGGGAACGCGTACGCGACGATCCGCAAAGACGTGCTGTCGCTGAGCGCCCGCATCGACTTCGGTCCGTGGGTGCGCCCTGGTGTCGTCGAGAGCAACGCGCCGACGCCCCGCACCCCGATGTCGCTCGGCTATGTCGCCCTCATCCGCTCTGTCGAGTGCGGTGTGCTGCCCCAGGCCGTGACCGCGATCCACCTCGGGTCAGGTGACCGCACGCAGATCGAGACGACCGACGCGCTCCTCGACGACGTCCTCGACCTGTGCACCGACGCGATCACCCGCTGGGCTGAACGGGTCTAGCCCCAGCCCTCGTCGGGTGGGGCGGTGCTCGGGCCGACGTGCTTCGCCAGCCACGCGTTCACCGCGTCGGACGCGTGCCACGCCTCGACGATGCGGTCTTTCGCCTTCGCGGTCTGGAACCACTTCGCGGGCGCGAAGCTCTTCCCCACCGTCAGGCCCTTCATCCGCAGCAGCTCGATGCGCGGGTGGTCCTTCGGATATCCCTTGGGGGCGGTCTTCAGCGCGTCGCCGCCGACTTCGTACCCGGCCTTGCGCGCGTCGGCAACCGCGCGCTCGATGACCGGACCCGCCTTCGGATCGTCGATCGCCTCCCGCATGCGGGCGAGCTGGTCGGGCGCCGGTCGGTAGTAGCCCGAGCCGGCGAACAGGCCGGCCGAGCTCAGCGCGACGTAGTAGATCGCGCCGCCCTCGCTCTCGGTCACCGCGCCCTGCGCGGTCTTGTACGGCGACTTGTCCTTGCTGAACCGCACGTCGCGGTAGGGGCGGAACAGGTGGAGTGGCCCGAACGTCTCGGCGATCTCGTCGGACAGCGCTTGGAACGGGGCGACGACGGCTGACTCGTACACGTCCTTGTGAGCGATGAAGTACGGCTTCGAATTGTCGGCCTCGAGGCCCTCGTAGAACATGATCGCCTCGGCCGGCCACCCCTTGAACGCCATGTGGCGCACGCTAGCGATGCTCGATGCTGGTGCACACTGAGACGATGGCGCGACCGTCCCGCACGATCGCAGCGTTGGCAGGTGTCGAACCGTTCCGACGGCTCGTCCTCGCGAACTCGATCAGCGTCGCGGGAGACGCACTGTTCACCGTCTCGCTCGCTGGGTCGCTCTTCTTCAACGTCTCGGTGGACGCCGCACGCCCCACGATCCTCCTCTACCTCCTGCTGACGCTCGCGCCTTTCGCGGTCGTGGGGCCGTTCGTCGGCACGGTGATCGACCGCTTCCCCGGAAGCCAGAGGGCGCTGATCGCCTTCACCAACCTCGGTCGGGCGGTCGCGATGCTGCTCGTCGCGGTGCAGCTGCGCACCCTCGCGTTCTTCCCGCTCGCGTTCACGGTGCTCGTGCTGAGCAAGGCGGCCTCGATCGCGAAGAGCTCGCTCGTCCCGTGGCTCGTGGGGGACGATGACAAGCTCGTCGCCGAGAACGCCCGGCTCTCGCGAGCGACCGCCTTGATCGGCGGCCTCGCCGGGGCAGTGGGCGCCGTGCTGATCAACGTCGGGTCGACCGAGGGAGTCCTCGTCGTCGCTGCCGTGGTGCACCTCGTCGCGATGCCGTTCGCGATGCGGATCCCGAAGGTCCACATCACGGGCCGGAACCCGATCGTCGACGACGTCGAGCTCCGCAGCAGTGCGGTCACGTTCGCGGCGAACGCGACGAGCGCGATGCGTGCCGGTGTCGGCTTCCTCGCCTTCTTCATCGCGTTCAACCTGAAGGTGAGCGGCGAGCCTGCCTGGTTCTTCGGCCTCGTGATCGCCGCAGGAGGTGCCGGCGGCTTCCTCGGCTCGTACATCGCAGCGTTCGCCCGACGGCACGTGAACGAGGAGATGCTCATCGCGCTGTCGCTCGGTGCGGCAGGTGCCGCATCGCTGATCGCGCCCGTGCGCTACGAGGATCCCGCGCTCTTCGGCGTGGCGTTCACGGCCGGCGTCGCCGCGAACGTGACGCGCCAGGCATTCGACAGCCTCACGCAGCGCCTCGCTCCCGACGCCGAGAAGGGCCGCGCGTTCGCCCGGTTCGAGACACGGTTCCAGATCGCATGGGTGATCGGGGCGCTGATCGCAGTGGTCGCGCGGCCCGGAAACGCGCTGGGGCTCGCGACGTTCGGGATCGTCCTCGGTGGGGCCGGGGCGCTGTATC
Organism: Acidimicrobiales bacterium; assembly: GCA_035497855.1. GTDB lineage: Bacteria > Actinomycetota > Acidimicrobiia > Acidimicrobiales > DATKAS01 > DATKAS01. The sequence goes on along the minus strand of DATKAS010000337.1, from coordinate 8,685 downwards.
TCATCAGCCTGCGCGCGTTGCGCCGCCACCAGCTGGTCGTCCAGACCTCGCTCGACCGGCGCGAGCAGAACCTGTCGAGGTCGTTGCTGGCGATCGCGAACGCGCTGCACGCGCAGGGCGAGGACCGGCTCGCCGTCACGACTGCTGTCGACGCGGTGCGCGTCGCGCACGCGGCGAACCCGAACGGCAGCTCCGTCGGTGCGGAGCTCGGCGAGATCTGGCGAGTCGCGGTGCAGGGGGCAGGGCGGCTGGATGAGGGCCTCGCGGCCCGCGCACTCGAGCTCGCGGAGTGGTCGGTCACGTCAGCAGAGTCAGCAGAGTCCGCCGAGGGCTGACTGGCAGTGCGGCTCAGCCCGACGCGGTCGACTTCTGCGTCGCGACCCAGCCATCTGGCCCTTCGGTGACCTCGTACTCGGTCGGCATGATGGTGTTCTCGTCGGTGTAGAGCTCGGCAGGGACCGTCACCGTCGTCCCGTCGGGCGGCACCGGACCGACGCGCACCAGCACCGCGTCGTCGATCACGGACTGGTTCTCCGAGTCCTTGTCGATCGCCTGGTCCTCGTCGTCGACGAACCGCACGACGACGTCGTCCGCGACCGCATCGACGACGCTGACCTGGACGTCGAGCGGGATGGACTTGTCGTTCGGGAACGGGGTGACGTACACGATCGGCTTCTGCTCGCTGTCGTTGGGCTCGCTCGCCCCGACGGTACGCACGATCGCGGCATACACATCCGCCTCTCGCGACGACGCGTCCGTGTTGGAGCCGCTGTCGTCACCGCATGACGTGAGGACGGCGAGCGTGATCCCGATGCAGACGACCAACCGCGGGATGGACAGGTCCGGCACGGCCACTCAGGCTGTCACAAAGTCCTCTGCAGGCTGGAGGTCGATGAGCCTCGCGTCCCATGGGCAGTAGAGCGGCGCCTCCCGACACGCGGATCCACACCGTACCGATCGACCACACTGGACGCGCATGGACGTCCACCTGGTCGACGGCACTTACGAGCTCTTCCGTCAGCACTTCGGCCGACCCGGCCCCGGGCCGTACGGGGCGACCGTCGGTGTGCTCGGCTCGACGCTCGGTCTGTTCGAGGGTGGGGCGACGCATGTCGGCGTGGCGTCGGATCACATCATCGAGTCGTTCCGCAACGACCTCTGGCCGGGGTACAAGACGAGCGCGGGCATGCCGCCCGAGCTGCTCGCGCAGCTCCCCGTGTTCGAGGACGCGCTCGAGGCGATGGGGGTCACCGTGTGGCCGATGATCGAGTACGAGGCGGACGACGCGATGGCCGCGGCCGCCGCGATCGCGGACGCTGACGACCGTGTCGGCCAAGTCTTCCTCTGCACACCGGACAAGGACCTCGGGCAGTGCGTCGTCGGCACGCGGGTCGTGCAGCTCGATCGGCGCAAGGGGCTGCTGATCGACGAGGACGGCGTGCGGGCGAAGTTCGGTGTCGGCCCCGAGTCGATCCCCGACTACCTGGCACTCGTCGGCGACAGCGCCGATGGCTTCCCCGGGCTGCCGGGCTTCGGCGCGAAGACCGCCGCAGCGGTGCTCGCGAAGTACCCGCATCTCGAAGACATCCCTCGACACGGCGCGCAGTGGGACGTGCCCGGCCTTCGTCACGTCCCGCGCCTCGCGGACACGCTCGTCGAGAGCTTCGAGCTCGCGTTGCTGTTCCGCCGGATCGCGACGGTCGAGCGCGACGTCGAAGTCGGCACGGTCGACGATTGGCGGTGGACGGGCCCGACGGAGCGCTTCGCTTCGGTGTGCGAGCGGCTCGGCAGCAAGAGCCTGCATGGGCGCGCGCTGCGTGCCGCAAAGGGACGGCGCTGAACGCGGCTCAGCGCAGACGGGCTTGCGCCTGCACAACCGCGTAGTCGCTGCTGATCGTCGGTCCTGCGACGGTGCTCGTGGTGCCGAAGCGCACCGGCGTACCACCAGGATCGAGCAACGCCCATTCGGCGATCCACATCACGCGCACCGTGAGGTGGTGACGCCCGGATCGCGTGAAGACGAACGGACCGACTGCGTCGGTCGGCGCGTGGGGATCAGGGCGGAGCCGCACGGGTTGCTTCACGCCGTCGAGCGTCACCTCGACAGCGACGGGACGGGCGACGGCGCGCAGGTCGTACCCGTTCACCGCGGCCGAGACGAGCGACTCCGTCGGCGGCGCGACGTGCAGCCACGTGCGCAGGCCGACCAGACCGCGCACCTTGGGGTCGAAGCCCGCAGTCGGCGGGCTCAGCTTCGCGATCTGCCGCGCCATGCGTTGCGCAGCTTCGTATGCCTCGGCCGATCCGACTCGACTCACCTCGCATTGCGAGAGCATCGTCTGCTCGGTGCCATCGGCGCGGGTGCCCGTCATCGTGACGAGCACCGCACCATCGGTCTGGCACCCTCCCCCGTCATCGTGGGTGACCGTCACGACGCGGAACTCCGAGGTGTCGACGGGCGGAGGCCCGGCCACGTCGACGCCCGCCGAGCTGCCGTCGGTGCGCATCGTCAGGATCGCCTCGATCGACTCGGGGCGCAGGCGCACCTCGTGCTGCCACTCGTCGTCCGCCGCCGCCGGTGAGATCGCCATCACCATCGCCATCGCCATCACCATCGCCGTGCCCGCGACGACGCCCGCCGCGCTCCGAGCTCGCATTGCTCGCATCACGCCCTCCGCCGTTCTCCTGCTCCGCCATCAGGGGAAGTGCGCAGGATAGGCGGAGATGCCACGAGATGGCACATCACAGCCGCCGACGACAGACAGGTGCAAGAGTCCTCGCTTCGGCGAATTGCGAGCCAACGACGAGGAGGAGGGGCTTCACGTGGAGCTGAACGCAGGGGACAGCGCGTGGATGCTGGCAGCGACGGCGCTGGTGCTGTTCATGACACCGGGGCTGGCGCTGTTCTACGGCGGCATGGTCCGAGCCAAGAACGTGCTCGGCATGCTCGTGCAGAACTTCTTCGCCATGGGGATCCTGGCGGTGCTTTGGTGCGCGGTGGTCTTCAGCCTGGCGTTCGGGGACGCAGGCAACAAGGGCTTCATCGGCAACTTCGACTTCGCGTGGATGAAGGACGTCGGGCCTGCGCTTCCTCCGGCGACCTACGCGATCCCGCTCAGCATCTCGTTCGTGCTGTTCTGCGCGTTCCAGATGACGTTCGCGATCATCACGCCCGCGCTCATCACCGGCGCGACCGCGGACCGGCTCAAGTTCTCGGCGTACGCGCTGTTCATCTCGATCTGGTTGGTCGTCGTGTACGCGCCGATCGCACACATGGTGTTCGCAGGAGGATGGCTCGCGAGCCAGGGTGCACTCGACTTCGCCGGAGGAGCGGTCGTCCACATGAACGCGGGTGCCGCGGCGCTCGCGCTGATCCTCGTGCTCGGCGTGCGCAAGGGCTACCCCGAGCGGCCGATGCCACCCCACAGCCTTCCGCTGACGATGATCGGCACCGGCATCCTGTGGTTCGGCTGGGCAGGCTTCAACGCAGGATCCGCGCTCGCCGCGAACGGCATCGCGGCGCAGGCCATCTTCAACACGTTCGTCGCAGCGTCGGCAGCGATGCTCGGCTGGCTGCTCGTCGAGAAGCTGCACGCGGGCCATCCGACGACACTCGGCGCCGCGTCGGGCGCGGTCGCCGGCCTCGTCGCGATCACGCCGTGCTCGGGCTTCGTCGGCGGCATGGCGCCGATCTACATCGGGCTCGTCACGGGCGCCATCTGCTACACCGCGCTCAAGATCAAGAAGGTCTTCAAGTTCGACGACAGCCTCGACGTGATCGCCGTGCACCTCGTCGGCGGCCTCGTCGGGTCGTTGCTCCTCGGTCTCTTCGCCGACGCGACGATCAACGCCGCCGTCACGCACGAGGGCCTGTTCCTCGGAGGAGGCATCACTCTGCTCGGAGATCAGGCGCTCGCGGCCGTCGTGACGCTCGGGTACTCGTTCGTGCTGAGCCTCATGTTGGCGCTCGCGATCGACCGCACGATCGGCTTGCGCGTCACCGAAGCCCAGGAAGAGGAGGGACTCGATCTGAGTCAGCATCGCGAGACCGCGTACTCACCCGTGTAGGCACAGGCCTGTCAGGCTGGTTGCCCGATGGCAGCGAAGGGTGAGCACGTCGACGTCGAGGTGGACGGGCACACGGTGCGCGTCTCGAACCCGTCGAAGGTGTTCTTCACCGAGCGCAACGAGACCAAGCTCGATCTCGTCAACTACTACCTGGCCGTCGGTCAGGGCGCGCTCAAGGGCGTCGCCACGCGCCCCACGGTCATGAAGCGCTATCCGAACGGCGCCGAGGGCGAGTTCTTCTTCCAGAAGCGCGTGCCCACGAGCCGGCCCGACTGGTTGCAGACGGTCACGGTCGCCTTCCCGAGCGGACGGACGGCGACCGAGCTGTGCCCCGTCGACGTCGCGCACCTCATCTGGGCGGTGAACCTCGGGTGCCTCGATCTGAACCCATGGCCGGTGCGTCGCTGGGACGTGCACCATCCCGACGAGCTGCGCGTGGATCTCGACCCGCAACCAGGCGTCGAGTGGCAGTCCGTGCGAACCGTCGCGTTGCACGTCCGCGAGGTGCTCGCGGAGCACGGCATGGAGGGGTTCCCGAAGACCTCGGGGTCGCGCGGCATCCATGTGAACGTGCGCATCGTCGCGAAGTGGGGGTTCGACGACGTGCGGCGCGCCGCGCTCGCGCTCGCACGCGCGGTGGAGCGGCGCATCCCCGAGATCGCGACATCGAAGTGGTGGAAGGAGGAGCGAGGGGAACGCGTCTTCCTCGACTACAACCAGAACGCTCGCGACCGCACAGTTGCGTCCGCCTACTCGGTGCGCGCCAACCGGCAAGCGCTCGTCTCGTGCCCCGTCAGCTGGGACGAGGTGCCACACGTCGAGCTCGCCGACTTCAACCTTGCGACCGTGCCGGCACGGTACGCGTCGATGGGGGACCCAGGAGCCGGGATCGACGACCACTCCTACTCACTCGAGCCACTGCTCGAGCTCGCGGCGCGTGACGAGCGCGAGGGGCTCGGTGACGCGCCGTGGCCCCCGCACTTCCGCAAGCAGCCCGGTGAGGCTCGGCGAGTCGCTCCGAGCCGGAAGGCGAAGGATCCTGACGAGGACTAACCCGGTGGGATCGGCGCGTAGGTGGTCGGCGGCGACGACGGCAACGGCGGCATCGTGTGCGGGATCCGCGTCGCCATCGACGTGAGCGGGGTCGGCGGACGTTGCTCGCGCGGACGGAAGGCGAACATGTTCGCGATGCCGCCTGCCTCTGGCTCGTACGCGACGATGCGGTCGCTCGTGTCGCGCACGAGGAGCGCCCCGCCACCCGACCACGTCATGCCGACCGGCGTCGTGGACCGGATGTCGGGCGTCCGGACGTCGAAGGCGCCGTGAGCGTCTCTCTGGTCGAGGTCGATGACGGCGACCGCGTGGACGATCGCGCCGGTGCCGCCGCCCGGCCATGCTCCCGTGATCGCCACCGCGAGGTAGCGGCCGTCCGCAGACAACGCGCCGGGGACGGATGGATCGAGGTTGGGCACGTTGCCGATCACACTCGTCGTGTCGCCGCGCCGGAGGATGATGCCGCACTGCAGGCAGTCGGGCCGAGCCCACGCGAGCGTGTCATCCGACGCCGCGAGCAGCGTGCCGCGCCGAGATACGAACTCGAGCAGCCGCGACTCGGGATCCCAGGTGCGCAGGCCGTCGTCGCCGGACAGCACGAGCCGATCACCGGCGACGCCGACGACGTCGTACCCGTCGGGAAGACGGATGTACCCAGTCGCGAGCTGGGGTGGGACGCGGCCGTCGATCGGCATCTCCTTCACCGCCGCGCCGCCATTCAGCACGCCCGTCAGCCACACCCGTCGCGGATCCGCCGACGGGAAGACCGCCCGCGCGCTGCCGAGATCGACGCCTTCCGGGTAGTCGCGTGAGTACGCGCGCACGAGCCCGTTCGTGAGCGTCACGACCGTGGACGGCGGGCGCGCCACGAAACCGGCGATCGTCCCGGGCAGCTTCGCGACATCGACTTCGAACGCGCCGCCTTTCGCGAGGACGATCAGCGACGTCGCGTCGGACGAGATGAGCACTGCAGGGGATGCTCGCCGCGCTGCGCTCATCTGATCCACGTTCGTCGGTAGGTGTGGCCGGAGGACCGTCGTCGGCGTCGACGACGCCGGCGACGACGCCACATCGGAGCTCGAGCCGTGCCCAGTCGCGAGGATCGCGCCCGCGACGACCGCGGCGCCGATCGCGATCGGCCACCACCGGCGCGCTTTGACGTCCACCGTCGTGGCGGAAGCATCGGGCTCCTCCGCCTCGAGGGAGAGCAGCTCGAGCTCGGGCAACGCGCTGGAGCGCCCGCGCATCACTTCCCGCCTCGCCAGTCGACGATCGGGATGCGGCCGGTGATGCCCACGCCCGGCTGGTACCGCAGCACGTCGATCGGACCGAGGAGGTAGAGGATCGAGTCGGGCGACCAGGCCATCGCGAGCGCGTCGTCACCCCCGACGCCGAGCAACGGTTCCATCGTGCCTGCCGCGACGTCTGCGATCGCAACGCCGTCGAATGGCCGATGCGCCTCCGCGAACCGGACTGCGACGTACGCGCCGTCCGGAGAGAACGACCCGGTGGACACGGGCTGGAACCCGGTGAACGGGTCGATCTCCCGCACGAGCTGCCCTCCGCTCGAGCTGATGCGCATCGTGCACGAGGTGCACGAGGTGTCGACGGTGGCGACGCGGTCGTCGGAAGCTGCCACGAACCGTCCTACGCCGTCGAGGACGTGAAGGTTCACGCCCCCACCCCAGAGCTCGACCGGCGGACCCGCGGTCGCCGCCGGCACCAGCACGATCGACTTGTCGAGCACCGCGACCGGCCGCCTCCCTTGGGGCAGACCGCCGAGCGAGACGTCGAGCGGGCTCGGGGCGGCGATGTCGAGCGGATGGATCGCGGGATCGGCGGTCATCGCGAGCCTCACGGCGCGGCCGCGCGGGTCGACCATCACCATCCGACGCGACAGCGAGTCGGTCATCACGATGCTGAACGACTCCGGGGGCGTTGCCGACACGGTTGTCGCGACCGGGGGCGGAATCGGGGCCGGCGCGGACTGCTCGAGTGCATCGCCGTTGCGTCCCGTGATCACGAGAGCAGCCACCACGCCTGCCGCGGCGACGACCGGCCACCACCCCCGCCTGTCGCTCCTTCCATGCACCTCGACGCCCCGCTCCGGTTCGACCGCGCTCGTGTCGAGCAGCTCGAGCTCCGGAAGGGCGCTCGACGTCACTGCCGTGATCCTCCGAACACGCTCTCGAGCTCGAGGGGTGCCGCGACCTCGAGCTGGTCGTAGGTGCACGAGCGCGGCTCACGGTCTGGGCGCCAGCGCACGAAGGTCGTCGCGTGACGGAACCGGCTTCCCTGCAGCTGGTCGAACTGCACCTCGCACACGCGCTCGGCGCGGATCGCGATCCACGACAGATCCTTCTTCGCGTTCCAGCGGCTCACTGCGCCAGGCATCCGGCGACCCGCGGCTTCTTCCCTCTCGACCGCCTCCGCCCAGCCCTGCCATGGGTGACCCTGGATCGCGTTCTCTCGCATCGGGGTGAGCTCTTCCAGGAATTCCTTGCGCCGCTTCGCGGTGAAGCTCGAAGCGACGCCGACGTGTTGCAGGTCGCCCTCGTCGTCGTACAGGCCGAGCAGCAGCGAGCCGACGCCATTGCCGTCCTTGTGGATCCGGAACCCCCCGACGACGCAGTCCGCCGTGCGGCGATGCTTCACCTTCACCATCACGCGCTCGTTCGGCCGGTACGGGAGCTCGGCGCGCTTGGCCACGACGCCGTCGAGGCCCGCGCCTTCGAACCTGCTGAACCAATCTTTCGCGGTTGCGATGTCGGTCGAGATCGGCGAGACGAAGATCGGCGGACGCGTCGTCGCGACATGTTCGAGCGTCGCGCGCCGCTCGCTGAGGGGTTGCACCGTCAGGTCGCGATCGCCGATCGCGAGGAGGTCGAACGCGACGAAGCTCGCGGGGGTCTCGGCCGCGAGCCTGCGGACGCGGCTGTCCGCGGGATGGATGCGCTGCAGGAGCGCGTCGAAGTCGAGTCCGGTCTCGCCCGGGATCACGATCTCGCCGTCCACCACACATCGCGCGGGGAGGTTGCTCTTCACCGCAGCCACGACCTCGGGGAAGTACCGCGTGAGTGGACGCTCGTTGCGGCTGCCGAGCTCGACTTCGTCGCCATCACGGAAGACGATGCAGCGGAAGCCATCCCACTTCGGCTCGTAGATCCACCCGTCACCCTCGGGCAGCTCGTCCGCGGCCTTCGCCAGCATCGGCGCGACAGGTGGCATCACGGGCAGGCGCACAGCGATCCAGCATTGTCCAGTTGTCGCCGGCGCGTGCAGCGGCCGCACCGTGGAAGGGTTTGCTCATGCCGCCTGAACCGCCGCCCCCTCCGCCTCCCCCACTGAGACCTGCGACGATCCGAGTGGTCGGCACCGGCGAGGTGAGCGCACCCCCCGATCGCCTGTCCATCGACCTCGGCGTCGTGTGCCGCGCGCCGACTGCACGACAGGCGCTGTCACGGGCGAACGAACGCGCCACCGAGCTCATCGAGCTGCTCACACAGCAAGACGTGCCGAAGTCCGACATCGCGACACGGGCGATCTCGATCTACCCGCATCACG
>DATKAS010000336.1:0-4032 GCA_035497855.1 Acidimicrobiales bacterium | reverse complement strand
CGCCGACGCGGATCTGGAGCTTCACGCCGGTGTCGACGCCGCCGCTCGCCATGAGCTCGCCCGTGACGGCCTTGGTGTCAGTGTCGACGTCGGGGTTCGGCCCGAGGAGCTGGTACAGGCCGCCGTGCTCGGCTTCCGGGTTCCAGTCGGTCTGCACGATCACGGGATCGGGGCAGACGTCCTTCAGCGACGTGGCCTCCCCTCCCGCTGCCGCTGTCGTGGCCGCGCCGCCGCCCGCTGCGGTGGTGGCCGCACCGCCACCGGCAGTCGTCGCCGCGCCCCCGGCCGTCGTCGCGGACGACGAGCCGCTGTCATCCCCGCATGCGGCGAGGAGCAGGAAGCCGGTCAGCGGGAACGCCAGCCAGGCTGCCTTGGTGGTCTTGCGCATGTGCCCTCCTTGTTTGGTGGTGCTGTAGCCCTGGGCCGACCGGTCAGCTCTGCTTTCGCGCGGACTCGTGCCACGAGCCGACGACGCGGTTGCCGATGAAGCCGAACACCCAGAAGACGACGAGGCCGAGCAACGACGAGAGGATGATCGCCCCGAAGAGCTTCTCGGACTCGAGGCGCGACCGGTAGTTGTCGATGAGCTTTCCGATGCCCGGCTCGCCTTGCCGGAAGAAGAAGTCGCCGACGATCGCACCGATGACAGACAGACCTGCCGAGATGCGGAAGCCCGCGAAGATCGCCGGCATGCCTGCAGGTAGCTGCAGGCGCCACAACCGCGTGGAGCGACTCGCATCGTGCAAGGTGAAGAGGTCGTGCTGGCCCTGATCCGCCGATAAGAGCCCGAAGAGCGTGTTGTTGATGATCGGGAAGATCGCGATCAGCACGCACACGATCACCCGGCTGCGGAAGTTGAAGTCGAACCAGAACCCGATGAGCGGGACCAACGCGAGGATCGGGATGGTCTGGAGCACGACCGCGTACGGGAACAGCGCGCGCTCGATCCACTTCGCCTGGCTCATCAGGATCGCGAACGCCATGCCGAGCACGATCGCGATCGCGAGGCCGACCATCGCGACCTTGGTCGAGTTCCACAGGCCGTGCAGCAGCTCGGTGCGGTTGCGGTCGTCGAAGAACGCGACGCTGATGACGCGGTGGGGTGGCGGCATGAGGAAGCGACGGTGCGGCTTCAGCAAGCGGTAGCTGATGAAGTACCAGACGCCGATGACGAGCCAGAAGACGATGAACGGGCCGATGACCTCGATGAGGAAGGACTTCCACACCGAGCGCCGGGGCGGCGGTTGCAGGAGCGCTTGCTCGAGCTCCTCTTCGCCCACGGATCCACGCGTCTGCACCCGCTCGTCGATGTCGGTCACGAGTGGGCTCCTCTCAGCGCGTGCGAGACCTGGCCGGTCAGCGCGGAGAACGAGGACTCGAAGCGGAGGTCAGGCGAGCGGGGATAGCCGAACGGCACATCGAAGTCGCCCACGATGCGGCCGGGCCGTCCCGACATGACGATGACCCGTGTCGACAGGAACACTGCCTCGTAGATCGAGTGCGTGATGAACAGCGACGCGAAGCCGGCGGACTGGAAGAGGGCGAGGAGCTCGTCGTTCAGGCGCTCGCGCGTGATCTCGTCGAGCGCGCCGAACGGTTCGTCGAACAGGAACACGTTCGGGTTGAGAGTGAGCGAGCGGGCGAGCGATGCCCGCATCCGCATGCCACCGGAGAGCTGCTTCGGGTACTTGTCCTCGAACCCGGTGAGGCCCACGAGGTCGATCGCGTCCTGAGCGAGCTTGCGGCGCTCGGCCTTCGAGATGCCATGGAGCTCGGCGAGCAGCTCGACGTTGCGCCGGACGGTGCGCCACTGGAGCAGCGTCGGGTCCTGGAAGACGTAGCCCAGGCTGTCGCGGTTGACCTTCACCGAGCCGGTCGAGCTGCTGGTCAGGCCCGACGCGATGCGCAGCAGGGTCGACTTGCCGCATCCCGACGGCCCCACGACGGTGACGAACTCCCCGGGTCGCACGTCGAAGCTCACGTTCGTGAGGGCGATCGTGCCGTCGGGGAAGCGCTTGGAGATGTTGTCGAAGACGAGCGAGGCGTCGGCACTGGGACGCGTGCGTTCCCCCTCCGGCGCCAGGGTCTCCACGCCGGGCACCCTAGAGATGGCCGATGTAGGAACTGCGTCAGTCATGTGAACGCTCTGTGTCGTACGCGGTGTCGGCATAGCGCGTGGCGGACGTCGTCTCTGCGACCAGTCGACCGCGGTGGAACACCAGCCGGTCTGCGGGGGCGCTCGCGATCGCCTCTCGCAGCGTCGTGGCCTTGACCGCGAGCAGCTCCGCCGGCGACCCTGGTCGGAGCGAGACCGGCTCGAGCCCCATCGCCGCCCGCGCGCCACTGCTCACCGCTGCGTACGCCTCGTGGGGGAGCAGGTGGCCCGCCATCACGAGCAGCGCGGCGGTTTCGAGGGGATCGGAGCGACCCATCGTGTTGAACGGGTCTTGGACGTTGTCGGCACCGCCCGCGAGAGTCACGCCGGCGTCGAGCAAGGGCCGCAGCGCGGTGAGCCCTCTCGGCATCGCCGTCGCATGCTGGTGACCCTGCAGGAACAGGTTCGTCTGCGGGAGCGTCACGACCGAGACGCCTGCCTCCGCGACCTCGGCCGCGACCGCCTTCTGCACGTCTTCGTCCTGCATGCCGAGGCTCACGCAGTGGCTCGCGGTCGCGCCGTAGGGGAACCCGGTCGAGGCGACGAGCTCGGCGAAGTCGCGGAGCCCCAGCACCTCGGGGTCGAGGGTCTCATCGGTGTGCAAGTCGATCGGCCGTCCCGCGGCCGCGGCGATCTCGAGGCACGCCTCGAGGCACCCGAGGCGGTCGCTGTCGAGATGAGGGCAACCACCCGAGACATCGACGCCCATCGTGAGCGCGTCTCGGAGCAGCGCACGGTGATTGGCTCCTTCGGGCCCCGCGGTGGGCAGCGCGATGAGCGCGACCACCTGGATGTCGACGAGGTCGCGGAGCTCGTCGCGCACCCCGACGAGGGCCTCCATGCTCCGCAGCCCGATCACGCTGCTCAGGTCGCCGTGTGACCGGATCGCCGTGTAGCCGTTCGCGATCCCGGCGAGCGCCGCGCGGCGAGCGCGGTCCGCGATGTCCTCCTTCGTGAGCGTCGGCCACGCGGCCTGCCAAGCGGTGATCGCCCCGAGCAGGTCGCCAGTGGCGTTCACCACGCGGTCCGCGGTCAGCGCCTTGTCGAGATGGGCGTGCGGCTCGGCGGGCGCGGGCAGGAGCACGTAACCCGACAGGTCACGGACGTCATCGGTCGGCAGCGGGTCGAGAGCGCCGACCGCGCTGATGCGATCGCCTTCGATGCGCACGTCGACAACGTCGTCGTCCCCGGTTCTCGCCCCAACGAGGAGGATGCCCACTCGCTCAGACGGTAGCCCGCCGTCAGAGCCCGGAGCAGAGGCTGCTCCTGGCACGCGGATCGGCCGCGCCCGCGAGGACGCCATCCTGGGCGAGGACGAGGTGCGCGTGGCCGAAGCCGTGGTCGAACGGCGCCTCGACGAGCACCTCGTGGCCGCGCTCGGCCAGCCCGGACGGCCACCTCTCGGGCGCGTGGCCTTCGACGGCAACTGCGGTGCCCGCCGGGTCGGTCCAGATCGCGAAGCCCGTGGTCTGCTGCTTCGCGACGAGGCGGAAGCGTCCCGCTGCGATCGCTCGGGCCGGCGATTCGCCGGCACCGAGGGCGCGGGCCAGCACCTGCAGCAGGATCTGCGGCTGCGAGTCCCCACCCATCGTGGCGAGCACAGCTGCGAGCCTTCCGTCGAGGCCGGTCACGAGGGCCGGCGTGAGGGTGTGCGGAGGTTGGCGGCCGGGCGCGTATTCGGCGGGGTGGCCCGCCTCCACCGAGAAGCCGAGCCCGCGGTTGTGGAGGTTGATGCCGGTGCTCGGCTCGAACAGGTGGCTGCCGAAGCCCGAAGCGTTCGACTGGATGAGCGAGACGCCCACACCGTCCCCATCGACCACGCAGAGCGCGGTGGTGTCGCCGACGCGTGCCGGCGCAGCGAGCGTGGAGGCTCGATC
>DATKAS010000335.1:0-7038 GCA_035497855.1 Acidimicrobiales bacterium | reverse complement strand
GTCGAGCTCGCTGTTCCCCCATTCCGGCGCCCTCGGCTCCTCGATGCCGTCGTGCACCGCGTCGGCGACCTGACGCCCAGCGACATCACGATGGCCGGGCCACTCCCGATCACCACGCGCGCCCGCACGCTGGTCGACCTCGGGGCCGTGAGCCGTCCGTGGCTGGTGTCCCGAGCACTGGAGCAGTGGCTGCGAGAGGGACACGTCACCGTTGCCGAGCTGCGGGCCCAGCTCGATCGTGTCGGGCGGCCCGGCCGGTCAGGCGCCGGCGTGCTCCGCGCGATCCTCGACCGCCGAGCGCTCGGCTCCGCGGCGAGCGACTCGCCTGCCGAGGTGGTGCTCGCGCAAGCGCTGCAAGCGCACGGCGCACCTCCTCCCGTGTACCACCATCAGATCCGCGTCGGCCACGAGGTGTTCGAGGTCGACTTCGCCTATCCCGACGTCCTGCTCGCGATCGAAGTCGACGGCTATGGACCACATGTCGACCCCGATCAGCACGACGAGGACTGTCGTCGGCAGAACCTCATCACCGACGTCGGGTACCTGTTGCGGCGCTTCAGCGCGCGGCGCGTCTTCCGCCGTCCGCATCACGTCGCCGCCGAGATCGAGCGCGTCCGCCGGTCTCGCCTGGCCGCCTGACCTTTTGACGCGCGAACTGCGCCAAAGCTGACGCAGTTTGCGCGTCAGACGGCGCGGGGGAGGGTTACGCGATGGAGATGCCGAGGGATTGGCGGATGAACGCGACCTGGAGGAGGAGGAGGTTCTCTGCGACGACCTCTTGGGGGGTCATGTGCGTGACGCCGGAGAGGGGGAGGACGCTGTGCCAGCGTCCGGCCTCGAGCAGCACGCGCGAGAGCTGCAGCGTGTGGGCGGCGACGACGTTGTCGTCGGCGAGGCCGTGGATGAGCAGCAGCGGCCGGCGCAGGCCCTTCGCGACCTCGAGGAGGCCCGACCGGTCGTAGACGTCGGCGTTCTCGTTGGGATCACCCAGGTAGCGCTCCGTGTAGAACGTGTCGTACAGCCGCCAGTCGGTCACTGGCGCGCCGGCAACCGCAGCGTGGAACACGTCGGGCCGGCGCAGCACCGCGAGCGCGGCGAGGTACCCGCCGAACGACCAACCCCTGATCGCGACCCGGTCGAGGTCCATCTCGGGATGGTCCGCAGCCACGAGCTGCAGCGCGTCGACCTGATCTTCGAGCACGGGCCCGGCGAAGTCGTCGAGGATGGCGCGCTCCCACATCGAGCCCCGGCCCGGCGTGCCCCGCCCGTCGACGACCAGGACCGCGAACCCTTGATCCGCGAACCACTGCGCGGTGAGGAACGAGTTGCGTGCCTTCACGACCGTCTGGTGGTGGGGACCGCCGTAGGGATCGAGGAGGACGGGAAGCTTCTTCCCCGGCTCGCGGTAGCGCGGCAACAGCAGCGCGCACCACAGCTTGCGCGGCCCGACGCACATGAGCTCGATGCTCGGCTCGACGAGCGGTGCCTCCGCGAGGGAGCGGATCGCGACGTCGCCGCCCTTCCCCCACATGACGCACGTGATCGGTCCTGTGGTCAGCGTCGAGCTGCGCACGACGAACGTGCCGCCGGCGCCGACCGCGGTGTGCACGCCGGGCTCGGTCGTCACCCGCGTGACCTTCCCCGAGAGGTCGACCTTCATGACGTGCAGCTCGGTCGGCTCCGCGATGTCGTTGCCCGCGAAGACGATCGCGTCGCTGTCGACCGCCACGATCGATCGCACCTGGATGTCAGGGGGCGTGATCGGCGTGTCGTCCACGATGATCCGCCGCGCGCCGTCTCGATCGGCCGCCATCACGAGCCGGTCGCCGATCCAGTCGGGTGAGCCGGGAACGACCTCGATCCACGCGTCGTCGCGGTCCTCCGCCACGACGCGCGTCGCGAGCGTGACCGGGTCAGCGGCGAGCACCTGCGTGCGCCGTTGGTCGCGTGACTGCACGAGGAACGTCAGCGGCGCATCCTTCTTCCACGACACCGAGACGAGGTACGGGTACGACTCGCGGTCCCAGCCGAGGTACTTCGTCTCGCCGTCGAGGCCGATCACAGCGAGCACGACGTCCGCGTTCGCTGTGCCCGCGGCCGGGTACACCAGCTCGACCGGCTCAGAGGTCGGCTCGGCAGGATCGGCGAGGTGGAGCCGGCGCACGTTCGTGACGTCGACGCGGCACGCGGCGACGCGGTCGCCCTCGGGCGACCACCAGTACCCGCGGAACCGGTCCATCTCCTCCGCGGCGACGAACTCGGCTGACCCCCATGACACGTTCTCGTCGGGATCCTCGATGATGCGCGTCGTGCCGTCGAGGTCGGCGATGCAGAGCGACCGTCCCGACACGTACGCGACTCGGGCACCAGTCGGATCAGGTCGTGGGTCGAACACCGCGCCCTCGGCGTGGATCTCGTGCCCTGCTCCCGTGGTGAGGTCGACCGTGAACAGCCGTCCCGCGAGCGCGAATGCGGCCATCGTCACCTCGGCGTTGGTCGCGTACGCGACGATGCCACCTGCCTGCTCACGTGCCCGTTCCCGGCGGGCGCGCTCCTGCGGAGGGAGGTCGGCGTCTGCGCTCTCGAGCAGGTCGTCCGCGTCGACGACGTGGATCTCCTCACCGGAGGCGACGTCGAGCACCCACAGCCCGTTGACCGGGTCGTCGCCCGAGCCCGATCGCACGAACACGACTCGCTCGCCGTCGGGCGACACCGTGAAGCTGCGCGGCTCGCCGAGCGTCAGGCGGCGGGTGCGTGCGTACTGGCGGGGAAAGGTGTCGGCCATGGTGGGCCGTTCCTACGGCTCGACGAGGATCTTCGCGTGGGCCTCGGGGTTGCCGAGATCGGTGAACGCCTGCGGCACGCCCTCGACGCCGACGGTGCCCGTGACGATCTCGGGGTAGCGCGTGGTTCCCTCGACGAGCGCCTGCAGAGCCCGGGCGAATTCGAGCGGGTCGTAGCCCAGCGCGAACTGGATGTTCAGCTCGCGGCCGATGCCGGCCATCGGACGGATGCGGTCGTCCTCCATGCACACGCCGACGACGAGGATGCGTGCGTTACGAGGCGCCATCACCATCGCCTGGTCGATCATGCCGGGCACGCCGACGGCCTCGAAGATCACGAGCGGCTTCGCGCCATCGACTCGACGCCACGCGTCCATCGGACGTTCGACCTTCGGATCGATCACCTCGTGCGCGCCCACCTTCGCTGCGAGGGCTCGGCGCGCCGGGGAGAAGTCGGCCGCAACGACCGGCTCGATGCCGCGCCGCACGAGCTCGTCGATGACCGCGAGCCCCACCGGGCCGCACCCGAGCACCACCGCCGCGTCGCCCGCCTCGATCTTCGACTTCGCGACTGCGTGGATGCCGACCGCGAGCGGTTCGGTGAGCGCGGCGTGGCGATGCGAGATGCCGTTGGGCACTTTGATCGCCGCGAGGTCGTTGAGCACCATCAGCTCGCCATAGCCGCCGGGGAACAGGTTCGAGTAGCCGACCGTGTGCAGCCCCGCCGCGTCGAATGCGATCGGCATCGACACCACGACGTCGCCGACCTTCACGTTCGAGCAGTCGGGACCGAGCTCGACGACCTCCGCGCAGAACTCATGGCCCATCACCACGTCGAGTGCGGGATCCATCCGCACCGGCGAGATGGGTTCGGGCGGGGCTTGCTTCGAGAGCTCCTCGCCGAGCGCCTGCATCGCCGCACCGTGCTTCAGCATGTGGAGGTCGGAGCCGCAGATGCCGCACGCCAGGGTGCGCACCAGCACCTGCCCGGATGCGGGCACCGGATCGGGGAGGTCGCGCACGTCGAGCGTCCAATTGCGCATGGTGGCGGCTCGCATGGACTCCGACGCTACTGGCGCGCGACGCTGCCCGACATGTCCGTCGTGAAGATCAACGCCATCGAGGTGCCCGAAGGGATGGGCGCCGAGCTCGAGAAGCGGTTCGGTGCAAGGGTCGGCGAGGTCGAGAAGCAGCCGGGCTTCGAGCACTTCGAGCTGCTGCGCCCAACAGGCGGTGAGACGCGCTACTTCGTCTACACACGCTGGGCCTCCGAGGAGGACTTCCAGAGCTGGGTGTCGAGCTCGTCGTTCACCCGCGGCCACGCGGAAGCCGGTGCGCGGGAAGGCAAGCCTCCGGTCGCGCACGGCGCGTCGCTCCTCGAGTTCGAGGTGGTCATGCAGGCGTGATCACGCCGGCGTGAGCTCGGCCTCCGCGCCGATGCGCACCTTCTGCCCGACCCACTCACCTTCGGTGAGCATCGCGGCCACACCTCGATCACGGCCGACACCCCACGTGCGCCGCCCATCGCGGAGCAAGCACGACGCGAACGCGATCTCCGGCGCGCCGTCGCGGTCGTGCATGACCGTGTAGCCCTCGACCTCGGCCTCGCCCTGGAAGTCGTCGGCGAGCTCGCGTCGGGGCATCGCGTCGACCTCCACCTGCGGATGAGCGATGCGGAAGTCCTCCGCCGGCGGCGTGGTCGAGTAGATGCCGAACGAGTGCTTCGTGACGTAACCGCCGTTCGCGCTCACGAACCCCCACGTCCCGGGCTCCTCGCGCACGCGCTCGACCATCGTCGCGATCGAGTGCATCACGTAGTTGTTCCACGGCCCGCCGGCGAAGCAGAGCCCTCCGGTGACCGTGAGGGCGCGGTCGGTGCCGAACCCGAGCTCCTCTGCCCCGATCTGCACTGCCGACGGGAAGCACGAGTACAGGTCGACGAACGCGAAGTCGTCAGCGTCCTTCTTCGCGAGGTCCATCGCGGCGCGGCCCGCGGTGCGGATCGCCGGCGACGAGTGGAAGTCGGCGCGGTTCGAGACGAATTCCGTGTCGTGCGCGTCGGCACCCGCGTGGAGGAACACCCAGCGATCCTCGGGGACGCCGAGCTCGCGGGCCTTCGCGACCGAGCACATGATCAACGCGGCCGACATGTCGACGTCGTTGTTCGAGTTCATGAGCTTGGGGTAGGGCAACCCGATCATCCGGTTCGACGGAGATGGCGTGCGGATCTCCTCCGCGCTCTTCGGCTCCCGTACCCATGCGTAGGGGTTCGTCGACGCCACGTCGCTGAAGCGCGCCCACAGCTCGGACGTGCGCACCTGGTGATCGGCGACGCTCTCGCCCCGATGCGCCCGCAACGCGGTCTCGAACATCGGGTACACCTGCACGGGCATCACCACGCCGCGCTCCTGCTCGTACGGATGCGACATGCGCATGTCCGAGCCGAACAGGCGCGTCGGCTGCATCGCTTCGTCCTGCTTCTCCCACTCGAGGGTGATGTCGGCTCGCCGCGCCCTCATGCGCGTGCGCCACGCCTCGCCGCCGGTGAGCACCGCGCACTCGAGCGACCCGCTGAGGATCTCCCGGGCGGTCTCGTTCACGAGCGACTGCGGCGTGTTGCCGCCGGCCGTCGTGTACACGGTCTCGGCCGGCTCGATCCCGAGCCGAGCCGCGAGCAGGGCGGCGGGGTCGCGGTAGCGCCACGAGAGCAGCATCACCACGCGCACCGACTGGGCGTGGGACAGCACGTTCGCACCGCCCGAGTCGGCCGCCGCTGCACGCACGGCCCCCGCCATGAGATCGACCGGGCTCAGCGCGTCGTCGAGGCCCACGGCCCGGTGGAGGAGCTGACCGACGCCGACCAGGACGGGGCTGCGGGGATTGAGAGCCATGGTCGGACGATAGGCGTCGGTACACTCGCCGCGTGCCTTGGCCCTCGGATCGCGACGACGAGCTGTTCTCGATCATCGACCAAGAGGTCGAGCGGCAGCAAACCACTCTGCAGCTGATCGCGTCCGAGAACTTCGCCTCGCCCGCCGTGCTCTCAGCGAACGGATCGGTCCTCACGAACAAGTACTCCGAGGGCTATCCGGGCAAGCGCTACTACGGCGGCAACCGCTACATCGACGAGGTCGAAGAGCTGGCGCGCGAGCGGGTCAAGGCCCTGTTCGCGGCCGAAGCGGCGAACGTGCAGCCGCATTCCGGTGCGAACGCGAACATCGCGGCGTACATGGCGGTGCTCGAGCCCGGTGACACGGTCATGGGCCTCCGGCTCGACCAGGGCGGCCACCTCACGCACGGCTCACCGGTGAACGCGAGCGGCCGGCTGTTCCACTTCGTCGCCTACGGGCTCACGCCGTCCGACGAGCGCATCGACCTCGACCAGGTCCGCGACCTCGCGCGCAAGGAGCGCCCGAAGCTGATCATCACGGGCGCGACGGCCTACCCGCGCATCATCGACCCTGCGCCGTTCCGCGAGATCGCAGATGAGGTGGGCGCGCTGTTCCTGTTCGACGCCGCGCACATCGCCGGCCTGATCGCGGGTGGTGTGCACCCCTCACCCGTGCCCTCTTCCGACATCGTCACCTTCACCACGCACAAGACGCTGCGTGGGCCGCGCGGCGGCTGCATCGTGTCGAAGGCCGAGGTCGGCACCGCGATCGACAAGGCCGTGTTCCCCGGCCTGCAAGGCGGCCCGCTCGAGCACGTCATCGCGGCGAAGGCAGTCGCCTTCCACGAGGCAGCCGACCCGAGCTTCAAGGAGTACGCGGCGCAGATCGTGCGCAACGCGCAGGCTCTTGCCGCGGCGCTCGCGGCCGAGGGGTTCCGACTGGTGTCGGGCGGCACCGACAACCACCTCCTGCTCGTCGACCTCCGCACGTTCGATCCCGAGCTCACGGGGAAGATCGCTCAGGAGACTCTCGACCGCGCCGGCATCACGCTGAACAAGAACACGATCCCCGACGACCCGCGATCGCCCTTCGTCACCAGCGGCGTGCGCATCGGCACGCCAGCCGTGACCACGCAAGGCATGACCGAGCCGGAGATGGCCCAGATCGCGGAGCTCATCGCTCGTGCCTTGCGCCATCGTGACGACGAGACGGAGCAGGCGCACGTGCGCGGCGAGGTCCACGCTCTCTGCTCGAAGTTCGTCCCTTATCCGGCGCTCTGACGCCCGCCCCCTAGGCTGGCGGTTCGTGCCGGGCCTGGGTGCCTACTTCGTCATCGGAGGGGTCGCGGCGGTCGCGACGTTCGT
>DATKAS010000334.1:0-9001 GCA_035497855.1 Acidimicrobiales bacterium | reverse complement strand
AGGGGCCGCCTACTCGGCGGCCTTGCTGAGGGGCCGCCTACTCGGCGGCCTTGCTGAGGGGCCGCCTACTCGGCGGCCTTGCTGAGGGGCCGCCTACTCGGCGGCCTTGTCCAAGAAGCGTTCGACGTCGACGACGACGCGAGTGACCTTTCCGGCCGCGATGAGCCCGCGGGCATCGGACACGGACACAGTGAACGTGAGCCGGCGTCCCTCGACCTTGTCGAGCGTCGCCTCGGCCTTCGCCTTGCCGCCGATGCCGGTCGGCGCGAGGTGATCGAGCTGCACGCGCATGCCGACGGAGGTCTCACCGGGCCGCAGGTGGCCTTCGATTGCCGCGCACGCCGCCTGCTCGCACAGCGCGATGACCCTCGGGGTCGCGAGCACGGGGACGTCACCCGACCCGAAGGCGATCGCGGTGTCGGCCTCGCAGACGACGACGTCGGCTTCCCCCCACAGGCCGGGTTCTATCGACACGCTAGGTACGATACGGCGTCGCTCTCGCGGCCTTCCATTCATACGGGCTGTCACGCCGCACTGTCATGAGAGCGCAACAAGGGGTCGCTGTGATCGAGGAACCCGTCCTCCAAAGCGTCCTCGGCGCCGCCCTCCGCAACGGAGGCGACTTTGCCGAGGTGTTCGCCGAGGACCGTCGCGCGTCGTCGGCCGCACTCGACGACGGGAAGGTCGAGGAGCTGAGCTCGGGCCGCGATCGCGGTGCCGGCATCAGAGTCGTGGTCGGTGAGACGACGGGCTACGCGCACACCGCCGATCTGACAGAAGCCGGGCTGCTCGCGGCGGCCGAGGCAGCGAGCGCCGCGGCGCGGGGCGGCAGTGGCGGCGGGCGAGTCGTCGACCTCACCCGCCGGGCGGTCCGCCGCCCCAACGAGGTGGAGACGCCGCCGGAGTCGGTGGCAAAGGCAGTGAAGGTCGAGCTCCTGAAGCGGGCCGACGCGGCCGCCCGCGCCGAGGGTTCGTCGATCGTGCAGGTCTCGGCGGCCTACGGCGACAGCCGGCGCCGCATCCTCGTCGCCAACTCCGACGGTCTCCTCGCCGAGGACGACCAGGTGAAGACGCTCTTCCGCATCAGTGCAGTCGCGAGCGGCGACACCGGCATGCAGACCGGTTACGAATCGGTCGGCCACCCGATCGGCTTCGAGCTGTTCGACCGCTACGACGTCGAGGACCTCGCTCGGAAGGCCGCGCAGCGAGCGCTGCTGAAGCTGCGTGCTCGTCCCGCGCCATCGGGCCGCCTCCCGGTGGTCATCAAGAGTGGTGGCGGCGGGGTGCTCTTCCACGAGGCCTGCGGGCACGGCCTCGAAGCGGACCTCATCGCGAAGTCCGCGTCGGTGTTCCGGGGCAAGAAGGGTGAGCTCGTCGCGTCGCCTCTCGTGACGCTCGTCGACGACGGCACGATGGGCGACCAGTGGGGCGCGATCGGCATCGACGACGAAGGTCACGCTGCGCAGCGGAACGTGCTGATCGAGGAGGGCGTGCTCACCGATTACATGTGGGACTTCCTCCGAGCGCGGAAGGAGGGACGCCAGTCCTCGGGCAACGGTCGGCGCCAGAGCTACCACCACCTGCCGATGGTGCGGATGACCAACACGTTCGTGCTCAACGGCACCGAGGACCCCGCTGAGATCATCCGCCAGACCGATCACGGCGTGTACGTCGCGAACCTCGGTGGGGGACAGGTCAACACGGCCACCGGCGACTTCGTGTTCGGCATGACCGAGGCGTACATGATCGAAGACGGCGAGCTCACGGATCCGATCCGCGAGGGCAACCTCATCGGCAACGGTCCCGAGGTGCTGCGCAACATCGACGTGCTCGGCAACGACTTCGCGATGGGCAGCCCGGGCACGTGCGGCAAGGACGGTCAGGGCGTGCCCGTCGGCGACGGTCAGCCCACGTTGCGCGTGACCGCTCTGACGATCGGCGGCACTGCGGCGTGAGCGAGCTGCTCGACCTCGCGCGCCGGGTCGCGGAGCAAGCCAAGCCGGGGGAGCAGGTCGAGGCGTACGTCGCGCGCTCGAAGCGTGTCGCAGTGCGCGCCTATCAAGGCGAGGTCGAGGCACTCACGTCCGCCGAGTCCTCGGGCATCGGTGTGCGAGTGATCGTCGACAAGCGAGTCGGGTTCGCACATGCGGGCACGCTCGACGAGGGTGCGATCGCAGAAGCGCTGAGCGAGGCACGCGACAACGCCGAGTTCGGCGAGGTCGACGAGTGGAACGCGCTCGCGGTCCCCGATGGCGTCGTCCCGCCCGAGCTCGACCTGTATCGCCCCGAGCTCGCGAGCTTCCCGACCGATCGCAAGGTCGAGCTCGCGCTCGAGCTCGAACGAGCGACGCTTGCCGGCGATCCCCGCATCACGGGCGTGCGCACCTCCTCGTATGGGGATGCCGCCGGGGAGGCCGCCATCGCGACGAGCACCGGCATCGCCGTGTCGTCGCGTGCCACGTCGTGCTGGCTGACCGTGCACGCGCTCGCGTCGGAGGACGGCGAGGTGCAGTGGGGCTACGGCATCGACGTCGGGAGGACGCAGGACGAGCTCGACATCGCGGCCACGGCGGCCGACGGCGTCGAGCGAGCGACGCGGATGCTGGGCGCGAAGCAGCCGAAGTCGCAGCGGCTCACGGTCGTGCTCGATCCACGCGTCGCGGCGTCGTTCCTGTCGATCGTCGGCAACACGCTCACCGGCGAGCGCGTCTTGAAGGGAAGGTCGCCGTTCGCGGACCGCATGGGCGACGCGATCGCCGCGCCGGCCCTCACCCTGGTCGACGATGCGACGAACCCCGAGTCGCTCGGCGCCGATTCGCACGACGGCGAAGGGCTCGCGACGCGGCCGAGCGTGCTGATCGAGGGCGGCACGCTCACGACCTTCCTCCAGAACAGCTACACCGCTCGGCGCTCCGGCACCGTCTCCACGGGGTCGGCGGTGCGCGGGTACAGCTCACGGCCAGGAGTGGGGTGCCTCGCGCTCATCCCGACGCCGGGCACGCTGTCGGCCGAGGCGCTCTACCGGGAGATCGGCGAGGGACTGCTCGTCCAGGAGGTCACCGGCCTGCACTCCGGCGTCAACCCGGTGAGCGGCGACTTCTCCGTCGGCGCCGAAGGCGTGATGATCCGGGATGGCGCGCTCGCAGAGCCCGTCCGTGAGATGACGATCGCGTCGACCCTGCAGCGGATGCTGCTCGACATCGTCGCAGTCGGAGGCGACCTCGAGTGGCTCCCGGGTGGCGATGCGGGGCTGAGCCTCGCGATCGGTGACGTCGCGCTGAGCGGCTCGTAGCAGTGCCCGCCCCGACGTCTGCTGGCATCGAGCGGCATCCCCATCTCGCCGAGCCGACGCGACCCGGCTGGGTGCGCGTCGACTTCCACTCGCACACCATGTGGTCCGGGGACTGCACCACGACACCTGACGAGATCGAGGAAGCCGTCGTCGCGTGCGGCATCGACGTGCTGTGCATCACCGACCACAACGCGATCCGCGGGGCGATCGAGCTGTCCGACCGGCTGCCGTGCCGGGTCATCGTCGGCGAGGAGCTGCGCACCCACGCCGGCGAGGTCATCGGACTGTTCCTCACCGAGCGGGTGCCTTTCGGCGCGAGCGCGCACCAGGCCGCGACACGGATCCGCGAGCAAGGCGGGCTCGTCTACATCCCCCACCCGTTCGATCCCGTGCGCCACAACTTGCGCGAATCGGAGCTCCGCGCACTGGCTGCCGACGGGCTCATCGACGCGGTCGAGGCGTTCAACGCGAAGACGTCCCTCGCGCACCTGAACGAGCAGGCCGCCGCGCTCGCGGGCGAGCTCGATCTCCCCGCCGGGGCGGGCAGCGACGCGCACGTGCCCGAGGCGTTCGGAGCCGCGTACGTCGAGATGCCCGACTTCGATGGGCCGACGGCGTTCCTCCAGTCCATGCGGGAAGGTGTCGTCGTCGGGCATCACTTCGACCGTGCCCGCACCTGGCGGCCGCGGATCGTGCCCTCGACCTCGATCGACTGAGGTCGTCAGGGCAGGAGCGCGAGCGTCACCGCGGCAGCCGACAGGGCGAACGCGACGCGCTCCCCATCGGCCTGGGGCATCGAGAGGGTGACCGCCGCGTCGCGGACGTCGACCACGACGGCACGGGGCGCGACGACGATCGTGGGGTTGCCGTCGATCGAGTCGGGATCGAACGTCGCGAGCACCTCGACACGGTCGCCGACCTGAGCCGTCAACGTGTCCGGGTCGAGCGGCACTGCGATGCCCACGTCTCCCGATGGGATGAGTGCCGCGACCGCACCGACACCATCGGCCGCGACGCGGCCGGCGATCACCGGCTCGCCGGCGACGATCGCCGCGGATGCGACGCGGCCCGTCGGGCGTTCGGTCAGTGCGCCGGACGGCACGACGCCGGCGGGGCGGACCTCGACGCGTGTGTCTCCCGCTTCGATCGTCGCGCCGGCTGGGATGTCGTGCGTCGCGACGACGACCGAGCGCGTCGTGCCGTACCGCGCCCGCGCGTCGCGCGCTCCGGCTGCGGCAGCGCTCACGAACAGGCCAGTGGCGAGTGCGAGCGCGGCGGTGAGCGACCAGTAGACGAAGGGGCGGCGCCGGATGCGGAGCCGACCGCGAAGTCGAAACACGGGGATCCTCCTCAGATCAAGCGTGATCGAGGGGAAGGCCGGACAGCCTACGAGAGTCGAGGGATCGCTTCGAAAAGGAGCGCTCGTACGCGCTCGATGTTGCCTTCGAAGAAGGAGAACACCATCTCCTGCGTGACCGGCTCGATGCCGTCGATCCCCTCGAGGCCGGCGTCGTAGTCGGTGATCAGCGCGACGGCTGCGTAGGGGATCCGCAGCTCGGCAGCGAGGACAGCCTCCGGATGGCCGGTCATGTTGATGACCTCCCAGCCCATCGAGCTGAACCACCGCGACTCGGCCCGCGTCGAGAAGCGCGGCCCCTGCACCACGACCATCGTGCCGCCGTCGTGCACCGCGAGCCCGAGGTCGTGGGCCGAGGCGACGAGCGTCGCGCGAAGGTCGGCGTTGTAGGGATCGGCGAACGCGACGTGCTGCACATCTGGTCCGTCGAAGAACGTGTCGGCTCGGCCCCACGTGCGATCGACGAGCTGATCGACGACGACCAGCTCCCCGGGATGGATGTGCGCCTGCAATGAGCCCGCTGCGCAGGGTGCGACGATCGCGCGCACGCCGAGCTCGTGCATCGCCCACGCGTTGGCCCGGTACGCGATGCGATGTGGTGGGAGCTCGTGGCGTGTGCCGTGCCGGGGGAGGAACGCGACCCGGTGCCCACCGATGTCACCGATCGCCACGGGCGCCGAAGGCGGGCCGTACGGCGTCTCGATCGTGTACGTCTCGACGTCCTCGAGGAACCGGTAGAAGCCCGAGCCGCCGAAGACGCCGACGTCGGCCTGCGCCACCGTCAGTCGCTGGAGCCAGACGAGCTGCTGGACGACGAGCTCGTGGACGACGAGCTGCTGGACGACGAGTGGCTGTGATCGCCGTGCGAATGCGAATGGCCCCCGTGGCTGTGGTCGTGGGAGTGCGAGTGCCCGTGGTCGCCGGCGCTGCTCGACCCGTCGCCCGACCCGCTCGACCCGGTCGAAGCGGTCGAAGACGCCGACTTCTTGCCGTTCGACCGGTTGTCGGTCTTGTAGAAGCCGTCACCTTTGAACGTGATCCCGATCGACCCGAACACCTTGCGCAAGGGCCCCGAGCAGTGCGGGCAGACCGTGAGGGACGGCTCGTCGAACGACTGGACCACCTCGAGCTCGCGCCCGCATCCCTTGCAGCGGTACTCGTAGGTCGGCATCGCGCGCTCCGTCTGGGCGAGGTCGTTAGCAGTCGGGAGGTTCGAGTGCTAAGGGTACCGCCTCCGAGGCTGCAACGACGGCGGGCGTCGGTATCTTGACGGCCGATGGTGCGCAAGGCGGTCATTCCCGCAGCAGGGCTCGGCACGCGGTTCCTTCCCGCGACCAAAGCCCAGCCGAAGGAGATGCTTCCCCTCGTCGACAAGCCCGCGATCCAGTACGTGGTCGAGGAGGCGGTGCGCGCCGGCATCAAGGACATCCTCATCATCACGGGCCGCGGCAAGCGCTCGCTCGAGGACCACTTCGACCGGTCGTTCGAGCTCGAGTTCTACTTGGAGCAGGCGGGCCGCACAGCGGACGTCGAGGCGATGAAGGCGATCGCCGAGCTCGCCGACATCCACTACGTGCGCCAAGGCGAGCCGCGCGGCCTCGGGCACGCCGTCGGCGTCGCACGCGAGCACATCGGCGACGAGCCGTTCGCGGTGCTCCTCGGTGACGACCTGATGGCCGAGACCTCACACGTCCTCGAGGACATGGTCGAAGCGAGCAACAGGGTCGGAGCCTCGGTGATCGCCCTGAAGGAGTTCCCTCGGGAGGAGATCTCCGCGTACGGATGTGTCGCGCTCGACCCACGAGGCGACGATGCAGACCTCGTCCGCATCAGCGGTCTCGTCGAGAAGCCCCGTCCCGAGGAGGCACCGTCGAACCTCGCGATCATGGGCCGCTACGTGCTCACGCCCCGGATCTTCGAATGCATCGATCGGGTCGAGCCGGGCCGCGGCGGCGAGATCCAGCTGACCGACGCGATGTCGCTCCTCCTCGAGCAGGAGCCGTTGTGGGGTCTGCCGTTCAGCAACGGCAGGTACGACACCGGCAACAAGCTCGACTGGCTCCGCGCGACCGTCGAGCTCGCTCTCATGCGCGAAGACCTCGGTCCGGGGTTCCGCAAGTACCTCGCAGAGCTGTGCAAGCGCGAGGGCCTCGCGTGATCCCGGCCGACGAAGCCCGCGCGCTCGTCCTCGCCTCGTGTGCGCGGCTGCATCCGAAGGCGCTGCCCCTCGTCGACGTGCTCGGCTGCGCCACGTCGGTGCCGCTCGACGCGCCGGAGGACGTGCCCCCATTCGCGAACACCGCGATGGACGGCTACGCGGTGCGGGCCGCCGACACCGCCGGCGCGGGGCCGGACAGCCCGGTGCGGCTCGATGTCGCTGGTCTGTTGCCCGCGGGAGCAGCTCCCACCATCGAGGTACGGCCGGGCTCGGCGGTGCGGATCATGACCGGCGCGGCCATGCCGCCAGGGGCCGATGCCGTCGTCATGGTCGAGGAGACCGAGTCGCCAGGTGACGGCACCGTCCTGATCCACGCCGAGGTGTCGGTCGGGGTCGCGGTGCGAGCCGCCGGCAGCGACATGCCGAAGGGCGCACGGGTCTTCGAGCCGCAGACGGTCATCCAGCCCGCGCATCTCGGTGTGCTCGCGTCGCTCGGCTACGTCCGCGTGCCGGTGTTCCCCCGCGCTCGGGTCGGCGTCATCTCCACGGGCGACGAGCTCGTCGAGGGCGGCGGGCCGCTCGCGCCAGGCCAGATCCGGGAGTCGAACCGCGAGATGCTCCTTGCCCTCGTCGAGCAGGCGAACTGCACGCCCGTCGACCTCGGCCTGGTCAGGGACGACAAGGACGAGATCAGCGAGGTCTTCGAGCGCGGCGCTGCCGAGTGCGACGCGCTCATCTCTTCTGGCGGCGTCAGCATGGGCGACTTCGACCTGGTGAAGGTCGTGCTCGACGAGATCGGTGACATGCGCTGGATGCAGATCGCGATCAAGCCCGCGAAGCCGTTCGCGTTCGGCCTCGTCGGCGCGAGCCGCACGCCCGTCTTCGGCCTCCCCGGCAACCCCGTCTCGTCGCTCGTCTCGTTCGAGCTGTTCGCTCGACCCGCGCTCCGCCAGATGATGGGGCACGCGGACATCGATCGGCCCCGGTTGCTCGCCGTCACCGACGTCGACCTGACCCGTCAGCCCGATGGCAAGACCCACCACCTCAGGGTCACAGGGAGGTTCGAGGCCGATGGGCGCTACCACGTCGTACCCGTGGGCGCGCAGGGCTCCCATCAGCTGGCGGCCACCGCTTCGGCGACGGCGCTGGTCGCCGTGCCCGACGGCGACGGCGTTCCGAGGGGTGCCGACGTGCGCGCCCTGTTGTTGATCTGATCTCGACGCGTAGCCTGATCCGGTGACCGCAGATCTCGTCGACCCGTACGGCCGGACGGTCCGCGACCTGCGCATCTCGATCACCGACCGCTGCAACTTCCGCTGCTCGTACTGCATGCCGGCCGAGGGGATGGAGTGGCTGCCCCGCAGCGAGCTGCTCACCTTCGAGGAGATCGAGCGCGTTGCCCGCGTGTTCGTCCAACGGTTCGGGGTGGACGGCGTCCGCCTCACCGGCGGCGAACCGACCGTGCGGGCGCACCTGCCCCTGCTGGTGTCGAAGCTCTCGGCGCTCGACGTCGACCTCTCGATGACGACCAATGGCGCCACGTTCCGCCTCCTCGCCGAAGATCTGCGCGCCGCTGGGCTCGACCGCGTGAACGTGTCGCTCGACTCGCTCCGGCGCGATCGCTTCCTCGCGATCACGCGGCGTGACGAGCTCGAGCGCGTCTTCGACGGCATCGCCGCGGCGAAGGAGGCAGGGTTCGACCCGGTGAAGGTGAACGTGGTGCTGGAGCGGGGGATGAACGACGACGAGATCGTCGACTTCGCCACCTGGGGTCGGGAGCAGCACGTCGCGGTCCGGTTCATCGAGTTCATGCCGCTCGACGCCTCCGGTGCGTGGGCGCGAGACAAGGTCGTGTCGCAAGACGAGATCCTCGCCGCGATCTCGGCTGTCTACCCGCTCGTGCCGGCTCCGTCGCGGGGCGCCGCGCCCGCCGATCGGTGGCTCTACGCCGACGGCAAGGGCGACGTGGGCATCATCCCGAGCGTCACGAAGCCGTTCTGCGGCGACTGCGACCGCGTACGGCTCACGGCCGAGGGCCAGCTCCGCACCTGCCTGTTCGAGACCCGCGAGTTCGACCTGCGCGCGATCGTGCGCAACGGCGGGAGCGACGACGACCTCGCCGCCGAGATCGTCCGCGCGGTGGGCACCAAGTGGGCGGGCCACCAGATCGGTCAGGTCACGTTCATCCGCCCGA
>DATKAS010000333.1:0-7442 GCA_035497855.1 Acidimicrobiales bacterium | reverse complement strand
GTCGATCACGTGCACCTCGTCACCCGCGACGATCACGGAGCCCTTCGCCGAGCGTGTGAGGGCCGCGATCTCGCAGTGGTGCCGCACCTTCTGCAGCGCGTCGTCGAACGACGACACCTGGTAGAGCTCGGTGATCTCCGGCTCATTCGCGAAGAGTACGTCGACCTGCGATTCGACCAGATCGAGGAAGGCGTCGCGATGCCGAGCGACGCAGAAGGAGTCGGAGAGCGTGAGGGACACGCGTCGCCGAGCGTCGTGGGCAGCCTCGGCGGCCTTGCGGTACGCGGCCATGCTCTCGGGCTTGTCCCACAGGTAGCCCTCGAGATACGTGACCTTGCCCTGGGCGATCAAGTCCGCGTCGACGTCGTCCGGGCCGAGCAGCTCGCCGACACCGAGGTACGTGCTCATCGTCCGCTGCGCGTCCGGTGTCACCACGATCAGGCATCGACCGGTCGGGACGCCGATCGAGCTCGGCGGGCACGTGAACGACACGCCCGTCGCGTGCAGGTCGTGGGTGAAGACCTGGCCGAGCTGATCGTCTGCGATCTTCCCGATGTACGCGCTGGCGCCGCCGAACGAGGCGACACCAGCCATCGTGTTCGCGGCCGACCCACCCGACTGCTCGATGCCGGGGCCCATCGCCTCGTACAGCGCGTCGGAGCGCTCCGTGTCGATGAGCGCCATCGAAGCTTTGACGAGACCATGTCGATCGAGGAACGCATCGTCACCGTTCGTGAGCACGTCGACGAGGGCGTTGCCGATGCCGACGACATCGAAGAGAGCTTCGGCCACGGGCGGAGAACCTACCCGGGCGCCGGGGCACCCCGTCCGACGACCCCCGATACGCTGCCGCCATGACCGACGAGCACGACTATCGACTGCCGCGCGCCGTCGTCCCCCGCCGCTACGAGCTCACCCTCGCCCCGGACCTCGCCGCCGCGACGTTCTCCGGCGAGGCCGCGATCGAGGTCGACGTCGCCGAGACCGTCGAGGAGATCGTGGTCAACGCGGTCGACCTCGAGATCGACGAAGCATGGCTGGTCGACTCGTCGGGCGAGACGCTGAGTGCAGCAGTGACGCTCGATCCCGCGCAGGAGCGGGCACGCCTCGCGCTCGACGGCGTCGCGCAGCCCGGCCCTGCGGTGCTCCACGCGCGGTTCCGCGGGGTGCTCAACGATCAGCTGCGAGGGTTCTACCGGTCGACGTTCAAAGACGAGTCCGGTGCCGACAAGGTCATCGCGACGACGCAGTTCGAGTCGACCAGCGCGCGTCGTGCGTTCCCGTGCTGGGACGAACCCGACTTGAAGGCGATCTTCTCGGTCACGCTGGTGGTCGCGGACGGCCTCGCCGCGTTGGCGAACTCCCGTCAGATCTCCGACGAGCCGACTGGCGACGGACGGCGCCGCGTGCGCTTCGCCGACACGATGTTGCTCTCGACGTATCTCGTCGCGTTCATCGTCGGTGAGCTCGAGATGACAGAGCCGATCGACGTCGGCGGCGTGCCGCTGCGCATCGTCCACCAGCCGGGGAAGGCCGCGCTCGCCGGGTTCGCCGAGGAGTGCGGCGCGTTCGCGGTGTCGTTCTTCGCCGACTACTTCGGCATCCCGTACCCCACGGACAAGCTCGACCTCGTGGCGCTCCCCGACTTCGCGGCAGGCGCGATGGAGAACCTGGGGCTCGTGACCTTCCGGGAGGCCCTTCTCCTCGTCGACCCCACCACCGCGACACAGGCCGAAGGGCTGGTCATCGCGAACGTCGTCGCGCACGAGATCGCGCACATGTGGTTCGGCGACCTCGTCACGATGCGGTGGTGGAACGGCCTCTGGTTGAAGGAGGCCTTCGCCACGTTCATGGCCAACATCTGCGTCGACGCGATGAAGCCGGACTGGCACGTCTGGGACACGTTCGGCCTCGACCGCACTGCCGCGCTCGAGACGGATGCGCTCGAGAGCACGCGCGCGATCGAGTACCCGGTCCATTCGCCGCACGACGCGGAGGGAATGTACGACGTCCTCACGTACGAGAAGGGCGCGGCGGTGCTCCGCATGCTCGAGCAGTACCTGGGTGCGGAGGAGTTCCGAGCGGGCGTGCACGCCTACCTCTCCAAGCACGCGTACGGGAACACCGAGAACACCGATCTCTGGGATGCGATCGAGGCGGTGACGAGCGAGCCCGCCCGCCGCATCATGGACGCCTGGATCTTCCAGGGCGGCTACCCGCTCGTGCGCGCATCGCTCGCTCCCGACGGCACCTCGGTGCAGCTCACGCAGCGCCGTTTCGTCTACTCCGACGTCGCCGACGCGACGCTATGGCCGGTGCCCCTTCACGTCCGGCAGTCGTCCGGTGGAACCGCCACGACCTCCCGCATGCTCCTCGACGCGGAGCAGGACGACGTCGCACTCGCCCATGCTGATGCCGTGGTTCTCGTGAACGCAGGTGGTCATGGCTTCCTTCGCGTCCGGTACGAGGCGCCGTTGCTCGATCGGCTGGCCGGGCCAGCGCTCGCGGAGCTGTCGACGATCGAGCGCTACAACCTCGTCGACGATGCGTGGGCAGCGGTGATCGCGGGGGAGGCACAAGCGTCCGAGTACCTCAGGCTGGCGCGAGGCTTCGGGGACGAGTCGACGTTGCCGGTGTGGCAAGCGCTCTCGGCTGGCCTCGGCTTCTGCGACCGGCTGCTCGACGACGGCGAGGCTCGGGAGCAGTTCCGCACGTTCGTCCGTGGCCTCGCCGGTCCCGCCCTGCATCGGCTCGGCTGGGCGCCTCGGGCAGGCGAGGACGACCTCACGGGCGAGCTGCGCGGCCTGCTCATCCGCACCGTCGCGATCGTCGGCAACGACCGTGACGTGCAGGCGAAGGCGCGCGCCCTGTACCGCGAGTCGCTGGACGACCCCGGTTCGGTTGCGCCACCCGTCGCGAGCGCGGCCCTCACCGTGTTCGCCTGGACCGGCGACGACGCGGACTACGAGCACGTGCTCGAGGTCTTCGAGACGTCGACGAACCCGCAGGAGCAGCTGCGCCATCTGTGGGCGCTCGCGGATTTCGTGTCGGCCGACCTCATGACGCGCACGTGCGAACTCACCCTCACTGATCGGGTGCGCAGCCAGAACGCGCCGTTCCTCCTCGCTCGTTGCATCCGCAACCGGGATCAAGGCGAGCAGGCATGGCGCTTCGTGGCTCGCAACTGGACGACGCTCAACGAGCGCTTCCCGTCGACGAGCATCATCCGCATGGTCGACGGTGTCCGCATGCTCATGCGCCCCGAGCAGGCGAGCGAGGTGCGAGCGTTCTTCTCAGAGCGCGGCGTTCCGCAAGCGGCGAAGACGCTCGAACAAGTCCTCGAGCGCCAGCAGATCAACTCGACCTTCCGGTCGCGCGAGTCCGAGCAGCTGGCCGCGACGTTGCGCTGATGCCGCGCGCGGCGGGCGTCCGCCGTCTCGAGGTGTTCGCGGTCGACGTCGACATGGTGCAGGTGTGCTGGAGCGACCTCGCGCCCGGATCGCACGAGGTGTCGGTGAGCGGCGCCCCCGTGCGGATCGTCGAGGGCGGCGGACCGGGCAGCGTCGTCGTCGACGGTCTCTCCTCCGGTGCAGATGTCGTCGTGTCGCTGGGCGGCGCGATCGCGCGGGCACGCACGTTGACGCGGCCGCCGGGCCGCGAGCTCTGCCGCGTGGCGACAGTCAGTGATCTCCACATCGGCGAACGCCGGTTCGGGCGATGGCCGCGCATCCGTCCCGACTCCAGCTGGAAGGACGCGCCCGATCCCTATCCCGTCACATGCGCGAAGGCTGCGCTGCGCGAGGCGATCGCCTGGGGAGCACAGCTCGTCGTCGTGAAGGGCGATCTCACCGACGAGGATCGCGACGAGGAGTACGACGCGCTGGGCCCGATCCTCGCGGGGCTGCCGGTTCCGGTCGTGGTGCTGCCCGGCAACCACGACGGCGGCGACCGCACGCGCGGCGACGGGCCGGGAGTGCTCGAGCGCCACGGCGTCGAGCTCACGACAGGTGTGCGCGTCGTGGATCTGCCCGGGGTGCGCGTGATCGCGGCGAGCTCACGCGAGCGCGGCAAGCACCGCGGCAACCTCACCCCGGTGCTTCCTGAGGTCATCGACGCGCTGCGCGGCGCCCCGAGTGGCGCGCTCGTCGCCACTCACCATCCGCCGTTCCGCACGGTGCTCCCGGCGATGTGGCCACCGGGCATCCTCGGGCTCGACGGGTGGCGCGTCCTCCTCGGCGTGGCCGGCGCGCACCGATCCTCGTTCATCACCGCGGGGCACACCCACCGGAACCGTCGCCGCACCTATCACGACATCCCGATCACCGAGGTCGGCTCACCGAAGGACTACCCGGGCGTTTGGGCCGGCTACGTGATCCACGAGGGCGGCATCCGCCAGGTCGTGCGCCGCACTGCAGATCCGCAGGTCCTCGCGTGGACGGAACGCACCGCCGGCACGCTGCACGGATGGTGGCGCTACTGGGCGCGCGGCAGCCTCGACGCGAGGTGCTTCACGCACGTCTGGCCCGACGCTCAGTCGATGTCGTCGAGCGAGCCGATCACCGGCTGAGCGAGCGTGAGCCGCTGCTCGAAGCCGGTCTCCCAGGGCATCCAGCCGCTGCGATCGGGCCATGTGAGCTGCACGACCCGGAAGGGCACCGCGCCGTAGAACGCCGCGGCCGAGCCGAAGAGGTCGGCGTGCTCGTCGAGGTCGACGGGCAGCAGTGCGGCTCGTTGCTCGCCGTCGAACAGGCCGAGGAACATCGGGCCGACGGGTGGTTGCACGCCGCTCGCGAGGAGGTCGACGACGAGGCCGATGATCCCGCGGGCATGGGCGGGGGTCTGACCGAACACCGCCACCTCGGGGAAGCCATACGTGGTCTCGAGCCCGATGGAGTACGCGTACGAGGCGCGGGGCGGATCGAGGTCGGCGCGGGCCGCGATCGCCTCGAGCGCCCACCCGTTCGTCTCGACCATCCAGAGCAGCTTGTCGAGGTGCTCCATCGAGCGGTCGGGCATCGGGTCGTCGCTCACCGCGCCCACACTGCCACGCTCCGACGCCCACCAGCTCCTCCCCACGCGAGTGTTCACGCCGCAACGGGAATGTCGCACCCCCGTGCAGAATCGGGGTGATGGAACCGGGCGCGACTCTCCGCTTCACCGCCGCAGCGCGCACGCTGGCCGACGCGGCGAGGCGGCTCGGGCTCGACGCTCCGAGCTTCCGCAGCCCGCCGCGCCTCACGTCGGTCGATCGTTCGCTGCGCCGCCATCCCCGGGGCGCGGTGGTGGCGGTGCGCCTCCGAGGGCGGCCTTGGGCCGCGGTGCTCGCGGACATGGTCGAAGGCGTCGTCGCCGCGAACGACCTCGGCGCGGCCGACGCTGACCGGGCGCGCGCGGCGCTGTGGCAAGCCGTCGCGGATCCCGCCGTCAGCGCGGCCCAGGTCGCCTGACCGCTACCTCGCGAAGCGCGTCGTCGCGGCGACGATCTCGTCCTCGATGGACCGGCCTCGGGCCCCATGCCCCGCGTCCTCGACGATCACGAGGTCTGCACCCGGCCATCGCCGCGCGAGCTCCCACGCGATGTCTGGCGGTCCGCTGACGTCGAGCTGTCCGGTGATCAGCACGCCCGGGATGCCGGCGAGGCGCGCCGCGTCGCGCATGAGCTGGCCGTCCTCGAGGAACGCCGCGTTCGCCCAGTAGTGGGTGACGAGCCGAGCGAAGCACAGGCGGAACCGTGGGTCGTCGTAGCGCTCGTCGTGCTCGTAGCCGGGCACCGTCGCGACGTGTGTGTCCTCCCACTCGCACCATCGCAACGCGGCGCGCTCACGCACCGCGGGGTCGTCGTCGTGCAGCAACCGCGAGTACGCGGCGGCGAGGTTGCCATCGCGGTCGCCTGGCGGGACGCCGTCGCGGAACCGCGCCCACTGCTCGGGGAAGACGCGGCCCATCGCTCGTGTGACCCAGTCGACCTCTCGATGCGTGGTGGTCACCACGCTGACGAGGATCATCTCGGTCACGCGATCGGGATGGCCCTCGGCGTAAGCGAGGCCGAGCGTTGATCCCCACGATCCTCCCCACACGAGCCAACGGTCGATCCCGAGGTGCTCGCGCAGCTGCTCGATGTCCGCGAGGAGGTGGGCCGTCGTGTTCGTCGAGAGGTCGACGACGGGCTCGCTCGCGTGCGGTGTGCTGTTCCCGCTGTTGCGCTGGTCGAAGAGCACCACGCGGTAGGCAGACGGGTCGAACCAACGACGCAACCGAGGCGAGCACCCGGTGCCCGGGCCACCGTGCAGCACGACCGCTGGCTTTCCGCCGGGTTTCCCACTCACGCTCCACGCGATCCGGTGCCCGTCGCCGACGTCGAGCATCCCGCTGTCGTACGGCTCGTTGTGTACGAACGTCACGGCGAGACCGTGCCAGATCTACCGTGGGGCGCGCTGGCCCGGGTGGCGGAACTGGCAGACGCAGAGGGCTTAAACCCCTCGGCCTCCGATGGGGGCGTGCGGGTTCGATCCCCGCCCCGGGCACGCAGTGTCGATCACGACTTGGGAGCGACGATGGTGCACGTCCCCTGCGCGGCGGCGACGAGCCGCCCGTCGTTCTCGATCTCGACCCGCACGACCGCCATGCGCTTCGTCATCGCCACGATCTCGCTCCTCGCGACGCACACGCCTTGGGTCACTGGCGCGAGCAGGTTGATCTTGAACTCGGTCGTCGCCGCCCAATAGCCGGGCGGCATCACCGGGTACATCACGACACCGAGCACGTGGTCGCACATCGCGGAGAGACAGCCGCCGTGCATGTTGCCCATGATCGTGATCAGATCCTTCGTGACCTCCATCTCGGCGGTGAGACGGCCGGCCTCGATTTCGGTGACGACGATCCCGAGGAAGCCGTCGATGCCCGAGCGCGACTTCGCTCCGACGATGCGCTTGGCCCACTCCTCGTTGA
Source organism: Acidimicrobiales bacterium (assembly GCA_035497855.1). Taxonomy (GTDB): domain Bacteria; phylum Actinomycetota; class Acidimicrobiia; order Acidimicrobiales; family DATKAS01; genus DATKAS01. The sequence goes on along the minus strand of DATKAS010000333.1, from coordinate 494 downwards.
ACGTCTCGAATGTCGGACGGATCACGCGGCTCCTCCCGGCGAGAACACAGCATGGACGGGGACGGCACCCTCGCGCTCGCCGGCAAGGCGTTGGATGAGCGGCTCGAGGCCGTCGAACCCCGCGACCTCGCGCGGCAGGCTCGCGAACGGGTGCCGTCCGCGGGCCAGCATCTCGAGCGCGGGACGGTAGGCGTTGACGTCGACACCGAGCGCCCCGAGCACCCGAAGCTCCTTGTAGACGATGAGGTCGGGGGTGAAGTCGGGAGCGCCGCCGCCACCTCGTGTCCCTGCGACGACGACCGTGCCTCCGGGGCGCGCGAGGGACAGCGCCTGGGCGAACGCCGCTGGTGCCTTCGCAGTCACGTCGATCACGACGTCGGCGAGCCCTCCGGTCACGGACTTCAGCGCTCGGCTCGGATCTTCCCTCTCGACGTCGACCACGAGGTTCGCCCCGAAGCTCGCCGCGAGCGCGAGCCGGTCGGCGTCTCGGTCTC
>DATKAS010000332.1:0-4627 GCA_035497855.1 Acidimicrobiales bacterium | reverse complement strand
AGGATGCTCCGAGAGACGCGGTGCAGGATCGCGCCATGGCTGCAGAGACTCCCTCCGCACATGGCCGCCCGCAGCCCTCTCGTCCACACCAACCTCGTCCCGACCGCTCAGCCACGCCAGCGGTCGACATCGCACTCCCGGTCCACAACGAGGAGCAGACCCTGGCGGCCAGCGTGGAGCGCCTGCACGACCACCTGTCCGAGCACTTCCCCTACTCGTGGCAGATCACGATCGCCGAGAACGGCAGCACCGACGGCACGCGCCTGATCGGCCAACGACTCGCGAACGACCTGCGTGAGGTCCGTTTCGTCTCGATGCGGCCCGCCGGCCGTGGAGGCGCGCTGCGGCGCGCCTGGGGTGAGAGCGCCTCGGAGGTCGTGGCCTACATGGACGTCGACCTCTCGACCGACCTGTCGGCGTTCACGAAGCTGATCGCACCCCTGATGAGCGACGAGGCCGACGTCGCGATCGGGTCGAGGCTCTCGGCCGAATCGCACGTCTCGCGGTCCATCCGCCGGGACGTGCTGAGCCGTGGCTACATGGCGGTGCTGCGCGCAGCCTTCCGCCCGCCCTTTCACGACGCGCAATGTGGGTTCAAGGCGCTGCGCGCCGATGTCGCTCGGGAGCTCCTTCCGTTGGTCGAAGACGACGGGTGGTTCTTCGACACGGAGCTGCTCCTCATCAGCTGCCGCATGGGCCTGCGGCTGCACGAGGTGCCCGTCGAGTGGATCGAGGACACCGACAGTCGTGTCCGCATCATGCGGACCGTGTGGCACGACCTCGAGGGCGTCGCCCGCATGCACCGTCGGCTCCGGTCGGGCGGCGCCCTCTCCACCGTCCCATCCCCGACGAATGGCCATGTGACAGAGCACGCGGCATGACCGCGACTTTGGTCGCCGCCCCTCCGGCGACCGAGGAGGCCACGCCCGCCGAGCGCAGGCCCGGGACCCCCACTCCCGTGCGGCTAGCGCTCGGCGGCGTGGTCAGCATCGCATTCGTCCTGAACTGCTGGGCTCTGTCGCGCAACGGGCTCGGCAACACCTATTACTCCGCCGCGGCGCGCAGCATGACGGGCAGCTGGCGGAACTTCTTCTTCGGCGCATTCGATCCCGGCGGCTTCATCACCGTCGACAAGCCGCCTGTCGCGCTCTGGATCGGCACCGCGAGCGTGCGGATCTTCGGCTACTCGAGCTGGTCGCTGCTCCTGCCGTCGGCGCTCGCAGGCACGGCCTCGGTCGCGCTGCTCTTCCAGATCGTCCGGCGTCACTTCGGTCCGGTCGCGGCGACGATCGCCGCTCTCGTCCTCGCACTCAGCCCGGTGAGCGTCTCGGTCAATCGGCTCAACCTCCCCGAGCCGTTCATGATCCTGTTCCTCACCGCGGCCGCGTGGGCCGTGCTGCGCTCTCTCGACGCGGCACGGCCCCTCGTCTGGCTCGCGACCGCCGGCGCCTTCGCCGGCCTCGCGTTCAACACGAAGACCCTCGCCGCTGCCATCGCGTTCCCGGCGCTCGGGCTCGCCGTGCTCGTCGGTTCTCCCACGTGGCGAGCTCGCATCATCCGCGGGGCCGTGCTCGCGGGAGTCGCGGCGGCCGCGTCGCTCTGGTGGGTGCTCCTCGTCGACGCGATCCCTGCATCCGCGCGCCCCTACGTGGGCGGCAGCAAGAACGACACCGAGATGAATCTGCTCATCGGGTACAACGGGCTCGGCCGCGTCGACGGCGACGGGCAGATCGCCGGCGGCGGGCGCCTCGGCGGTGGGATCGGCGCCGCGGGCGGCGTGTTCGGGGGACAACCCGGCAAGCTCCGACTGCTGAGCGATGCGGTCGGCTCGCAGATCGGCTGGCTCCTGCCCATCGTGGCTGCGTCGACGGTCGCGTCGGTCTGGACCTATCGCAAGCGGCGACACCGACTCGCCGCGGTCGTGCTGTGGAGCACCTGGTTCTGGCTCTACGCGATCGTGTTCAGCGAGGCGAAGGGGATCTTCCACTCGTACTACACGTCTGCCCTCGCGCCCGCGGTCGGCGCGCTCGTCGGCATCGGCACGGTCGCCGCGGTGCGCACGATCCGACGCAACCCCGAGGCGTCGCTCGCGGTCGCGACGATCGTCGGATTGACGATCGCAGTGCAGCGCCTCATCACCAACCGCGCCCCCGATTACCACGCATGGGCGCAACCCGCTATGGAGATCATCGTCGGTGTCGGCTTGGTCGCGCTGTTCGCCACGGCGTTCGTGCCGCGGTTCCGGCGCTGGGTCGGTGTGTCGCTGCTCGTGATGATCGCGGGGTTCCTGGTGGCGCCTACCGCGTGGGCGTGGAGCGAGACCACCTCACCGGTGCTGAACGCGACGTTGCCGCAGGCCGGCCCGCGCATCGGCGTGTCCGGCTCGACGTTCGGCTCGGCAGCGTTCGACCCGGATGCGACGCTCGCCGAGTTCCTCCGGAGCGAATCGAGCGGCGAGAAGTGGGACCTCGCGACGACGAGCGCGATGACCGCGTCCGGACTGATCGCGCAGGACGGCATCTCGGTGATGGCGATGGGTGGCTTCCTGGGGAGTGACCCCGCGACGTCGGTGTCCAAGGTGGCGGAACAGGTGAAGAAGGGAGAGATCCGCTTCTTCCTCACCGGGGGAGGGTTCGGCGGTCGGTTCGGCGCGGCGTTCGGTGGCGCCACTGCTGGTCCACCGGCGCAGCTTCCGAACCCCGCGCTCCAAGGCACCCCGACGCCGCCGGTCGGCGCCCGGACGACGCCTGCGGCGCGGCCGCCCCTCCCCCCGAGCCCGCAGAACGGCCCGCGCGTCGCCGTCCAGGGCGGGTTCGGTGCCCCGGCTCGCAACCTCGCCAGGCTGAACAGCTCGGGCGCGGTGATGGCAGCGGTCGAGCAGGTCTGCCAGCCGCTGACCTACGAGTCGACCGCAGGCCGGTTGCCGAACGACTACGACAACCGCATCTACGACTGCCGCGGCGACGGCGACGCGTTGGCGGCGCTCGGCTGAGCGGCGTTCGGCTTCGGTAGCCTCCGACCGGATGACCGCAGTCGGGGGCGCGATCCGGTTGGTCGGGCTCGAGAAGCGGTTCGGTGAGCACGTCGCCGTCGATCGCATCGACCTCGAGATCGAGCCAGGGGAGTTCTTCTCGCTCCTCGGGCCTTCGGGCTGCGGCAAGACGACGACGCTTCGGATGATCGGTGGCTTCGAGCGTCCCACTTCGGGCCAGGTGCTCATCGACGGCGTGGACGTTGCGGGGTCGCCGCCCGAGAAGCGCCCGGTGAACACGGTGTTCCAGAGCTACGCGCTGTTCCCACACCTGACGGTGCGCGACAACGTCGCGTTCGGGCTTCGGTTCGCCGACGTTCCGAAGAGCTCGGTGAAGGATCGCGTCGACGAGGTGCTTTCCACGGTTCGCCTCACGGGCTTCGACAAGCGCAAGCCTCACCAGCTGTCGGGTGGCCAGCAGCAGCGCGTCGCGCTCGCGCGTGCGCTCGTGCTCCGGCCGCGAGTGCTGCTGCTCGACGAGCCACTCGGCGCCCTCGACGCGAAGCTGCGCAAGGCGTTGCAGGTCGAGCTCGTCACCCTGCAGCGCGAGGTCGGCATCACGTTCGTGTACGTCACGCACGACCAGGAGGAAGCGCTCACGATGAGCGACCGTCTCGCGGTGATGGATGCGGGGCGCATCGAGCAGTGCGGCACTCCGCGCGACGTGTACGAGAAGCCGTCGTCCGTGTACGTCGCCGACTTCCTCGGCGTGACCAACTTGCTGGCAGGGACCGCGCTCGGCGACGGACGGTGCGCGATCGGCGAGCAGATCCTGGTCGCTGGTGAGGGTGCGCTCGACGCGCAGGGTCCCGTTCGCCTCGTCGTGCGGCCGGAGCGCGTGAGCCTCGACGGCGACGAGGGCAGCGCGCTCACGGGTCGGGTCGTGCGCCTGATCTACGTCGGCGCGACGACGCAAGTGATCGTCGGCCTCCCGACCGGCGAGAGCGTGCAAGCCCTCGTCGCGAACGACGGCCGCCGCGCCCTGCCCGCCGAAGGCGCAGACATCACCCTGCGCCTCCTCCCCGACGCCATCCGCATCATCACCGTTTGAGCGCCAGAGCGACGATACGTCGCTCTGGCGCGCAATCGGTCACAACACTTCGAAGTCGGCAACGGTGCGGAGGGCGGAGGTGGATGCGTCTTCGTCGCCCGAGCGGCGGCGCACGTTGCGGATGACGGTGTAGATCACGATCAGCGCGCCGATCGTCGCGACGAGCGTGCACGTCGCCAACGCGTTGAGCGCCGGAGTGGCGCCGCCGCGGATCGATCCGTAGAGCTTCACGGGCACCGTCTCGGACCCCGCGCCGTTCGAGAGGAACGACGACACGACGAAGTCGTCGATCGAGGTCGCGAACACGATCACCGCACTCGCGATGATCGCCGGCGCCAGCAGGGGCACGAGGACGAGCCGCACCGCCTGCAACGGCGTCGCACCGAGGTCGCGAGCCGCGAGCTCGAGGTCGGGCCCGATCGTCAGCAGACGGCTCCTCGTGATGATCACCACGTAGGACAGCGACAGCGTGACGTGGCCGATGAGCTGTGCCGGTCGCCCGAGGCTGATCGCGTCGAACAGCTGCGTGAACACGAGGAACAGCG
>DATKAS010000331.1:0-7221 GCA_035497855.1 Acidimicrobiales bacterium | reverse complement strand
CGAGAGATAGCACTCCGGAGGAGGGGACCCTCGAGGTTCCCTCTTGGGAAGAAGTTGCCCGCACCCACGGGCGCTTCATCTACACGGTCGCCTATCGGCTCACGGGGAACCATGACGAAGCGCAGGACCTTGTGCAGGAGGTGTTGCTCCGTGTTCGAAGGGGGCTCGCCAGCTACCGGCCAGGGTCCATGGAGGCGTGGTTGAGCAGGATCACGACGAACGCATTCCTGGATGAGGTGCGGCGCAAGAAGCGCCGGCCGCTCGAGGTCGTCCCCGATCTGCCCGAGCGCGTCACCGGCACGGACCAGGAGCCGCTCGACGTGCTCGACATGAGCCGCCTCCCGGACCACATCCAGGCCGCGCTGAAGTCCCTGCCGGTCGAGTTCCGCAGCGCCGTGGTGCTCTGTGACGTCGTGGGCCTGAACTACCAGGAGATCGCGGACTCGCTCGAGATCCCCGTCGGGACCGTCCGGAGCCGGATCCACCGCGGTCGGGCGCAGCTGAGGGCGATGCTGGCATGAGCACGCTCCCGTCCCCCGACTCCTTCGAGCTGCTGAGCGCCTACCTCGACGGCGAGCTCACCCCGGCCGAGACCACCCAGGTCGAAGGCCTCCTGACGAGCAGCCCGGCGCATCGTGACGAGTTCGCTCGCCTCGATCAGGCCCGCACCTGGTTGCGAGCGCTGCCCCCTGTCGATCCGCCCGAGGGGTTCATCGAGCAGGCGATCGCGAAGGCCGGCGCGCCTGTCGCGCCGCCGAAGAAGCGCAAGTGGGGGATGCTCAACCTGGTCGCCACGGCGGCAGTGTGGGTCGTCGTCCTCGGCTTCGTGAACGTGAGCCGCTCGCATCACGTGTCGCCCGACGTCGCCGACTTCGCGCAGACCCACACCGAGGCATCCGCAGGGTTCGGCGGCCTCCTCGGGTCGCTCGGTGCCGGGAAGCCGCAACAGCATCAGGTCGAGCAGACCGCGCTCGGCGAGCCCTACTGGGCGCCGCTGGCGCTCCCCGGCGACCTCAGCCTGCGGTCCGTGCAGCTGCTGCGTGGCGACCTCGTCGGGCTCGTCTACGCGAACGACAGCGACCTGGTGATGCTCTACGAGGTACCTGGCCAGGTCTCACCCTCTGCGCTCGACGGCGGGCAGGAGACGACGATCGACGGCAGCAAGGCCTGGGTCTTCGAGGAGGACCGCTCGATGATCGTGGTCGTCCAGCGCGCCGACCTCGTCTATGCGATCGCAGGTCCGTCGGACGGTGCGCTCGTCGGCGCGGTCGCGACGCGACTTCCGTCGCCGCCCTCGCCGTCGCTCGCCGACCGCCTCGGCAGCGCGGGCCGCGGCGTGCTCGACTCGTTCGGCCTCGGCTGACCTCGGGAGGCCCGAAGACGCGGCCCCGACGCGCAAGTGACCGGCCCGAAGGCCGGTCACTCGGAAAGGAAGCCCTGGAGGTCGGGCTCTGGTGCCGCTTTCGTCGGGGCTGACCGCGCGCGGGATGCGGGCGCGGGGGGTCGGTCAGGCCCCGACGGAAGCGGCGATCCGGCGGCGCTTCAAGATGCGCCGGCGCTCTCGTTCGGACGTCCCACCCCAGACGCCGTGATCGATGCGGTTGACGAGTGCGTACTCGAGGCACTCCTCGCGAACAGGGCAGGAGGCGCAGATCTTGCGAGCACGGTCGACGCCGACGCCGTCGCTCGGGAAGAAGATCGCGGGAGGCTTGTCGCGGCACAGGCCGTCTGCCATCCACAGCGTGTCGGTGTCGATCCGTTCCATCCGTCCTCCGTCGATGCGACCGCTCTGCGCCGGTCGACGAGGTATCTACGTATCTATCGGCAGATTGGTTCCCCGATTGCGCTGTGAGCATCCTGTGAACTTCGTAAATGGGGGAACTTGCCCTGGAAACGAGGCGTTGCACGCCGTGATCCCCGAGATTTGGGATCCCCCGAGACAGGAGCGCTCACCATGAGCTTCGGCACCACTGAGGGCAACGTGGAAGGCGACGTCGAGCACGAACCCTTCATCCCGCGGACTCCGACCGAGGAGCAGCCGGCGGTCGACGAGCCGACTGCCCAGCAGCCGACCGTGGAGATGCGGACCGGCGGTCCGACCGAGCCCCCGTTCCCGCCGCCGATGCCCGCCGCGCCGGCGCCCGCCCCGCGCCGTCACAGCACGCGCCGCGCTGCCGTCCTCGGTGGTGTCGCGGGCGCAGCGATCGCAGCACTCGTCGTCGGCGGTGTCGCCGTGAGTCGCGACAACGGCTCGGGCTCGACACCCGCAGCTGCTCCCGCGACGAGCGCGGCTCCCTCGAACAACAGCTCGAACGGCGGCAACGCCTCGGCCGGGTCCGGTTCGGCGGCGCCGACGAGCGCGCCGGCCGCGGCGCCCAGCGCACCGTCAGGTGTCGCGCCGACGTTGGACATCCGATCGGTCCTCCGGAAGGTGGAGCCCTCGGTCGTCGCGATCGAGACCAACCTCGTCAGCCCGAACGGTGGCCTCTTCGGTCAAGGCGCGGGTACGGGCGTGATCATCAGCCCCGACGGCCTCGTGCTCACGAACAACCATGTGATCGAGCAAGCGGGCACCATCAAGGTGAAGCTGTCCGACGGTCGTGAGCTCAGCGCCGACCTCGTGGGCACTTCTCCGGCCGATGACGTCGCGCTGATCAAGATCCGCAACGTCAGCGGGCTCACCGCGGCCGATCTCGGCAGCTCTGCATCGCTGCAAGTCGGCGACCCAGTCGTCGCGATCGGCAACGCACTCGACCTCGACGGCACGCCGACGGTCACCGAGGGAATCGTTTCCGCGCTCGGCCGTTCGATCTCCACCCAAAACGAGAGCGGGGCCACGGAGAACCTCACCGACCTCATCCAGACCGATGCCGCGATCAACCCTGGCAACTCCGGTGGTCCGCTCGTGAACACGCAGGGTCAGGTCGTGGGCATCGACACCGCGATCGCCGGCGACGCGCAGAACATCGGCTTCGCCATCGCGATCGACTCGATCAAGCCGCTCATCACCGACCTCCAGAACGGCAAGGGCAACGCAACGACTCCGACCGCCTTCCTCGGCGTCTCGACCGAGTCGGTGAGCGATCTCCAGCAAGCCACCAAGGATCAGCTCAACATCACGGCCGACGCAGGTGCGGTGGTGGTCAATGTCACGCCCGGCACCGCGGCCGATGACCTCGGGCTGCAGCAGGGCGATGTGATCACGAGCGTCGACGGCAAGGCGATCACGTCGTCCGACGACCTCGGCTCGGCGATCCGCGGTCACAAGCCTGGCGACCAGGTGAAGATCGAGTACCAGCGCAACGGCGAGACCAAGTCCGGGACGGTCACCCTCGGGAGCAGAGTCGCAGGGAACTGACGGTAGGCTCGCCCGATGTCCATGAACGCCCCGGTCGAGCAGACCGAGCCTCCGAGGGGGCACGTGCGGGTCGTGTACCTGGGCCCTGTCGCACCCCACTGGGAGGTCGAGGCGGAGTTCGGTGAACGTGCGGTGATCGAGGAGTTCCGAGCGCGAGCACTTGCTCGCCTCGTGCTCCTCCCGCCGCATGACCCGCAGTTCCGGCGCAACCGCGAGCGCGTCGCTCGCGACGCGGAGCGCGAGAACCTGATCCTCGAATGGGACCTCGGTCTGCCGGAAGAGGACGCAGCCACCTGAGGCGCTATCGGAGTCGGCGCTCCCGGCGACGGTAACCTGCCGCGATGGTCACGCACGTCGACCAGCTCGGCGAGCCAGCAGGTGACGAGCTCGCAGACGGGTCGTTCTACCTGAACCGAGAGCTCTCCTGGCTCGAGTTCAACGCCCGCGTGCTCGCGCTCGCGGACGACCCGCAGGTGCCCTTGCTCGAGCGCGTGAAGTTCCTCGCGATCTTCAGCTCGAACCTCGACGAGTTCTTCCAGGTGCGCGTCGCCGCACTCAAGGACCAGGTGGCCGCGCACGTCGGGTCGAGGAGCCCGGACGGGCGCACCGCGGCCCAGCAGCTCGAGGAGATCAGCGATCGGGTCGGGGCGCTCGTGTCGCAGCAGGAGGAGATCTACCACGAGCGCGTGAAGCCGGCGCTCGCTGCCGCGGGCATCTGGATCTCCGACTGGGACGACCTCGACGAGGAAGACCGCAAGTACCTGATCGACGTCTACGAGCAACGCATCTTCCCGGTGCTGACGCCCCTGTCGTTCGACCCGGGCCACCCGTTCCCCTACATCTCGAACCTCTCGCTCAACCTCGGCGTGACGGTCAGCGATCCCGACACCGGGGAGCGGCGCTTCGCCCGCGTGAAGGTGCCGCCCCTGTTGCCGCGGTTCGTCATCACGCCCGACGGCGAGCGTTTCGTCCCCCTCGAGCAGGTGATCGCGGTCCACCTGTCGACCCTGTTCCTCGGCATGGAAGTCGTCGACTTCGTGCCGTTCCGCGTCACCCGCAACGCCGATCTCACGCTCGAAGAAGAAGAGGCCGACGATCTGCTCGCCGCGGTCGAGATGGAGCTCCGCCGCCGGCGGTTCGGACGCGCGGTGCGACTCGAGGTCGACCATCGAATGTCGGCCGAGATGCTCGAGCTGCTGCTGCGCGAGCTCGACCTCGAGCCCGACGACGTGTCGTTCCACCACGGGCCGCTCGACCTCTCGGGGCTCTGGTCCGTGCACGCGCTTCCCCGTCCCGATCTGAAGGACGAGCCGTGGATGCCCGTGACGCCACCGAGCCTTGCCGATGCCGCGGACGGCAACCGCAGCATCTTCTCGGTGATCCGAAACGGCGACCTGCTCATGCACCATCCGTATGACTCCTTCGCCACATCGGTCGAGGAGTTCATCCGGCAGGCGTCGATCGATCCAGCGGTGCTCGCGATCAAGATGACGCTCTATCGCACGTCGGGTGACAGCCCGATCGTCGCGTCGCTCATCCGCGCTGCGGAGCAAGGCAAGCAGGTCGCCGCGCTCGTCGAGCTCAAAGCGCGGTTCGACGAACAGACGAACATCGCATGGGCGAAAGCGCTGGAGCAGGTGGGCGTCCACGTGGTCTACGGCCTGATGGGGTTGAAGACGCACACGAAGACAGCGCTCGTCATCCGCGAGGAAGCCGGTGCGCTGCGGCGCTACTGCCACGTCGGCACGGGCAACTACAACTCGGACACTGCCCGTTTGTACGAGGATCTCGGGCTGCTCAGCGCGGATCCAGACCTCGGCGCGGACCTGATCCACCTGTTCAACCACTTGACCGGGTACAGCCGTGAGGTGAAGTACCGGAAGCTCATCGTGGCCCCACGCTGGCTGCGGCCCAAGGTGCAGGACCTGATCCTGAACGAGGCCAAGGCCGGCCGCGAAGGTCGGATCATCATCAAGATGAACAGCCTCGTCGACCCGGCGATGATCGACGCGTTGTGCACGGCGTCGCAGGCCGGCGTGGAGATCGACCTGATCATCCGCGGCATCTGCTGTTTGCGACCCGGAGTGCCAGGTCTCTCCGACAACATCCGTGTGCGCTCGATCGTCGGCAGGTACCTCGAGCACTCCCGCATCTACTACTTCGCGAACGGCGCCGGGTCGTCACGACCGATGTACTTCATCGGCTCGGCGGATCTCATGGAGCGCAACCTCGACCGGCGTGTCGAGGCGCTCGCGCCCGTCGAGGCGCCAGCGTTGCAGGCGCGCCTGCAGGAGGTGCTCGACGTGAGCCTCACCGACGACGTGCTCGCGTGGCAGCTCGACGGCGTTGGCAAGTGGTCACGCGTCCCGACGGTCGACCAGCTCGACGCGCACCGCAGGCTGCAAGAGCTCGCGCTCGCACGAGCCCGCGCATGACCGAGGCGAAGTCCGACAGCCGGATCGAGAGGGAGGCGAAGTTCAGCACGTGGCCGGGCTTCGTGCTGCCCGATCTCGATCGCGTGCTGCCGTCGGTGTCGGCTGGTGCCCGAGCGGAGATCCCGCTCGACGCGACCTACTGGGACACGCCCGACCTCCGACTGATCCGGTGGGGCACGACCATCCGGTATCGCACCGAAGCAGGCCGAGGGATGTGGACGGTGAAGCTCCCGGGCAAGACCGAGGGAGGTGTGCTCTCGCGACCCGAGCACGACATCCCGGGCTCGCCGAACACGATCCCCGACGCGGCTCTCGATCTCGTGCGCGGATACGCGCGGACGGCGCCCCTCGCGCCCGTCGCACGGCTGCAGACGCTGCGGCGCAGGGCACCGTTGTTCGACCCGCGGGGGCACCGCATCGCCGAGGTCGCGGACGACGAGGTCTCGGTGCTCGATGGCGAGCGCGTGGCCGCACGCTTCCGTGAGGTCGAGCTCGAGGTCACCTCCGAGGCGCCGCACCACCTGCTGCCCGCGCTCATCGAGCGACTGCGTGCCGCGGGTGCAGGCGAGCCCGATCCCACGCCGAAGCTCGTGCGCGCGCTCGGCCCCCGCGCGTTGGCGCCCCCCGAGCTCGTCGTTCCCACGATCGATGCAGCGTCGCCGGTTGGCGACGTCGCGAGAGCGGCGATCACAGCTGCCGTCATCCGCATCATCGAGCACGACGCGCTGGTGCGACGGGACACGAAGCCGGAAGGCGTGCATCAGGCGAGAGTCGGTACGCGACGGTTGCGTTCCGACCTGCGCACGTTCGTCTCCATCTTCGATGCGGAGTGGGGCGACGGCATCCGCAACGACCTGAAGGCGCTCGCGGACGCGCTCGGCCACGTCCGTGACGCCGACGTGATGCTGACGCGCCTCAAGCGCGCATCGTCGGAGCTCGACCCGCAGGATTGGCCCGCGGCCGAGTCCGTGCGATCGCGCCTCGCTCGTCAGCGCGCCGCGCAACGTCGCGCGCTCGACGACGTGTACGGAAGCCGGGAGTACTTGCAGCTGCTCGATCGCCTCGTCGAGGCCGCCGCGGCTCCTCGCTTCGTCGAAGCGGCGCAGCTCCCTGCGACGCAGGCGCTGCCCAGCATCGTCCAGCGTCCCTGGAACCACCTCGTGAAGGCCGTCGGCGAGCTCGGAGACGAGGCGGATCCCGATCACCTCCACGAGATCCGCATCCGGGCGAAGCGAGTGCGCTACGCGGCCGAGGCCGCGATGCTCGCGATCGCCGATGCCGAGCCGATGGCGCGCACTGCTGCCGTGATCCAAGACCTGCTCGGCGAGCAGCACGACGCGATCGTGGCCGCTCGCTGGCTCCGCGATGTCGCGTCCACGAACGTGACGCGTGGGGAGGCATTGGTGTGCGGCCTGCTGATCGCCGCGG
>DATKAS010000330.1:0-11454 GCA_035497855.1 Acidimicrobiales bacterium | reverse complement strand
GGCGACACCGAGCCTTCGAGGATCGAGGTGACGTCGCCGACGTTGGCGTACCCACCCCAGTTCGCCGCCCGCGACCCTGGGTAGCGCGGGTTCCACTGCAAACCGAGGTGCGCACCGCCGAAGGAACGGCCGTCACCGGAGAACGTCGCCTGCAGCGCCCAGAAGTAGAGACGGCTGACCGACGGCAGCTCGAGCACCTCGAGCGTCACCGCCACCGAGACCACTGGCTCGCGGGGCTCGTCGAGCCACCAGAGGTGGAACGACGACACACCCTTGCCGGGCTCACCCGTGCCCGACGTCCCTGGCTTCGGGAGGAAGCGGCGCCAACCGGACACGGCGCAACCCTAGGAGGGGCCGCGAGCAGCGGATCAGGCGCCGAAGATCTCGCCCGGCTTCAGGTGCGGGTGGGCGCTCGTGAGGACCTCGTACGCGTCGGGATCGACGAATCGCGTGATGACGTCGAGGCCGCCGTACAGGCCCGAGGTCACCTGCTCGATCCAGAGCTCGCGCGCCTTGCCGAGCCAGCGGAACAGAGCGTTCACGTACCGCTCGAACTCGTCGTCGTCGAGCGCGAGCGTGCACAGCGCGATGCTCCGCGCGTTGTAGCGGAAGACGAGCTGGCCGTCGACCCACTCAGGAGGCTGGAACCCGAGCGGGTGGTTCGCCTTCCAGAGCTCGACTTCGGGGAACCCGTCGGGGCAGAGCTCCTCTTCGATCTCCCTGCACTGCTCTCGCCATGCCTCGTCCTCGATGTCCTCGAGATCGGTCATGGCGACGGGGATGATGCCGCGTTGCTCGATCAGCACCTCGGGGTCACCGGCGGTCGCATCGACCTGCACGGTCACGTCGTAGTGGACCGCGTATGCGAGGGCGTAGGCCCGATCCCTGACGTATGAGGTTCGTCGTGACAGATAGTCCTCGACGATCTGCTCCAACACGTCGTCTACCGGCCCGGTCATGCTCTTCCTCTCCTGCTGTGAGTACCGGGATGGTGAACGTCCCCCTCGAGGAGAACGTTCCGATTCGGACCGACATTGGGTCGAACGACCCATTGCTGTGACGCCCGTCAACGTGCTGGGCGGTGGGCGAGCACGTCGAGCCGCACGAAGGTCTCGTCGTAGGTGCCGTCGGGGCGTTGCAGCTCGTCGATGCGGGACAGCACCTCGGCGCGGAAGTCGGCGTGCAGCGCCTCGGGCATGTGGGCCTCGTACGCCTGGAAGCACTGCGACGTGATCCAGCCGATGCAGCCTTCACGGTCGAACGCGCGGTGCTGAGCGACGGTGCGCACCCATCCCTGGTCGACCGAGAACCCGACCTCCTCGACGAGGTCGAGGTAGCGACCAGCACCGAAGTACGTCCACGGACACGTCGGTGCGCCGCGCTTCGCTGCTGCATCACCGACGACCGCCATCATCGCCCGCACGTTGTCGCCGCCGCCGCACTCGATGCGCAGCCTGCCCCCCGGTCGGAGGAGCTGGAAGCAGTCATCCAGGAGCGGCGGATGATCCTCCGCGGGAACCCAGTGCAGCGCGCTCCGGCTCATGACCACGTCGAAGGTGCCGTCTTCGGGGATCAGGGTGCGCAGGTGCTGCACGGGCCCGGTGACGAACGACTGGTTGGGCCCGGCGCAGGCAGCTGCCTCGTCGATCATCGACGGCTGCGCGTCGAGGCCGACGACATGACCGTCGGGCACGAGGTCGGCGATCGTGCGGGTGAACTCGCCGGAGCCACAGCAGAGGTCGAGCACGCGCTCGTGCCCCTCGAACGGCAAGGTCGCGAGGAACGCAGCGTCGAAGACGCGGTGGTGGCCGGCGTTGGCCGAGTAATGCGGCCCGTCCCAGTCGGGAAGAAAGTTCACTATCTGAGACAACTGTTCTGCCATATGGACAGCGTAGCATCAGCTCGTGCTCGAGTGCGATGTGCTGATCGTCGGCGGCGGCTTCGGCGGCGCGTACGCGGCTCGAGAGCTCGAACGGCGCATGGGGCACCGCGCCGAGCGCGTCGTGCTGGTGACGCCCGAGAACTTCCTCCTGTTCTCCCCGCTCCTCGCCGAGGCCGCATCCGGCACCCTCGAGCCTCGGCACGCGGTCGTGCCACTGCGGCCGATGCTGAAGCGCGTGCACGTCATCACGGGCACCATCGACGCGATCGACATCGACTCGCGCACGGCAGTCGCTGTCGATCACGCCGGCGAACGGCACGACCTGCACTACTCGGCGATCGTGCTCTCGCCCGGCTCGGTCCCGTCGACCCTGCCGATCCCAGGGCTCGCCGAGGAGGCGGTCGGGTTCAAGACCTTGCCCGACGCGATCTGGCTCCGGAACCGCGTGCTCGCCCAGCTCGAGGCGGCGAGCGACCTCCCCGACGACGACCTGCGCCGAGAGCTCCTCACCTTCACGTTCGTCGGCGGCGGCTACGCGGGCGTCGAGGCGCTCGCCGAGCTCGAGTCGCTCACCCGCGACGCGTTGCAGATGTACCCGCGCCTGCGCGCAGTCGACCTCCGCTGGGTGCTCATCGAAGCGCGCGACACGTTGCTCCCGAACCTCAGCGCGCGCCTCGCCTCCTACACGCTGCGCTACCTCCGCAGCCGAGGCGTCGAGGTGATGCTCGAGACGCGTCTCACGTCGTGCGTCGACAAGCTCGTCGAAACCCAAGGGGCGATCACGAAGACGTTCCGCACCGGCACCCTCGTGTGGACTGCCGGGCAACGCCCGTCGTCGTTCGTGTCGGCACTCGGCCTGCCGATGACGAAGGAAGGGCGCGTCATCACCGACCAATACCTCGCGGTGCCCGATCATCCGGGAGTCTTCGCTGTCGGCGACGCTGCCGCCGTGCCAGCGGCCGAAGGCGGGATGTCACCGCAGACCGCGCAGCACGCGTTCCGCCAAGGCATCGTGGCCGGCCGCAACGTCGCCGCGTGGCTGGGGCACGGCGAGCGCGTGGCGTTCGACTACCACGACCGCGGGCTCGCGGTGACGCACGGGAAGTGGCAGGGCGTGTGCGAGGTCAAGGGCTACACGTTCACCGGCTTCCTCGCGTGGTGGATGGGCCGCAGCTACCACCTGCTGATGATCCCCGGGCTCGCCCGCAAAGCGAGGGTCCTCACCGACTGGACGATCGCCTTGCTGTTCCCGCGCGACATCGCGCAGCTGGGCGCGCTCGGGAAGCCGACACCGCTCCCCTAGCTCGTGAGGTGCGGTGCGAGGTCCTGAGCCGTCCAGAACCCGACGTCGGGCACGGTGTGGTGACCGCCACCCGCGTACGTGGCGAGACGAGCCTGGGCATCGTCGAGCCGGAGGTCGATGGCGTCGAAGCATGCCAGTGGTCCCGCGGCTCGTAGCGCGAGATCGCCCTCGGAACCTCTGCGCGGGAGCTGCGGCGTGAGCACGACGACCGGTCCGACGACGTGATCCCGCAGCGCGGCCAGACGACCGACCGTGCGCCACACCACGTCGGTGCGCGAGAGCCCTCCGCGATGTGAGGTCGCTGAGCCCGCGACCTCGAACAGCCATGGGTGCCCGGCGCGGTCTTCGGCAACGAAGCTCACTGCCACACCGGTACGGCGGACACGCCGGTTGCGCGCCATGATCGTGAAGCCGGCCTCGACGAGCGCGTCCTCGGCGATCCTCTTCGCACCCTTCACGGGATCGGCCAGCACACTCGCGTCGACGGGAGCTCCCTCAGTCGAAACCCGCCGTCGCGTGATCTCGACGTACGCGGGATCGAGGTCGTAGCCGACGTACCGGCGGCCCATGCGCGCAGCAGCGACGAGCGCGCTCCCACTCCCCATGAACGGGTCGAGCACCAGGTCGTCCGCGTAGGTGTAGAGGGCGATCAGCTTCTCGGGGAGCTCGATCGGGAAGGGCGCGGGGTGCCCCACCCTCCGCGCGCTCTCGGGCGCGATCTCCCACACGTCGAGCGTCAACGACATGAAGTCCTCGGTCGTGAGCGTCACGTCGTGCGGAAGCCCCTCCACGCGACGCCTCGTTGCGCTGCGGGCGCGGTCGAACCGACCTTTGCTCGCGATCACGACGCGCTCGGTGAGGTCGCGGAGCACCGGGTTCGCCGGGCTGCGGAACGAACCCCATGCACACGAGCCGCTCGCACCTTCGCCCTTCTGCCAGATGATCTCGCCGCGCAGCAGCAGGCCGAGCCGGTCTTGCAGGATCGTGATCACGTCGCTCGACAGGCTGCGGTACGGCTTCCGCCCGAGGTTCGCGACGTTCACCGCGATGCGACCACCGGGCTCGAGCTTGCGCGCGCACTCGGCGAACACGTCCGACAAGAGCTCGAGGTACTCGATGTACGAGCTCGGCACGCCCTCCTTCTCGAGCTCCTCCTCGTAGTGCTTCCCCGCGAAGTACGGCGGCGACGTCACCACGAGCGCAACCGAACCGTCCTCGATCTCGTCCATCGAGCGCGCATCACCGCAGACGAACGGGTCGGAGATCGGCTTCGGCGGCGGCACCTCGTCATCGGTCGAGAGCTCGGGAGCCTGGAAGCGGTCGTAGAAGGCCGTCGCGTCGTGGCTCTCGCGGCGCCCGACTCCGAAGTTCGAGGTGGAGGTCGGTCGCCGCTGCCGCATGGCCCGACGCTAGGCCGACCTGGCCCCGTCGACGTGACCAACGACGCATTGCGGGCGGGAAGGCCGATGCGACAATGTGCCGATGTCCGCGCTCCGCCTCCGGTTGCACGCTGTGTCGGGCACGGTCGTCGTCGAGGCGGAGGAGCGCGACGACATCGGCATCGGACCCGACGCCACCCGGGAGCAGATCGACGACGGCACGATCGAAGTTCGTGGGCGTAAGCCGTCGACGTCGCTGCGGGTCGCAGTGCCCGTCGGCAGCGACATCGTCGTGGGCACCGTGTCGGGCGACGTCGAGCTCGTCGGCGACCTCGGCGCGGTGAGAGTCACGTCGTCGAGCGGCACGATCGAAGTCGAGCGAGCCGAGAGCGCCGACCTGCGCACGGTCTCGGGTCGGGTCTCGGTCGACGAGTGCTCGGGCCTCTGTCGCGTGTCGAACAAGAGCGGCAAGGTCGTCGTGAGCGACGCGGGTGAGGTCGAGATCTCATCCGTCTCCGGCAGTGTGCGCATCAGGGCGCAGAGCCATGTCGATGTGCGCACCGTGAGCGGGAAGGTGGACGTGCACACCGAGGCGCAGGGA
This sequence comes from Acidimicrobiales bacterium, assembly GCA_035497855.1. Taxonomy (GTDB): domain Bacteria; phylum Actinomycetota; class Acidimicrobiia; order Acidimicrobiales; family DATKAS01; genus DATKAS01. The sequence continues at coordinate 6,289 of DATKAS010000330.1, read as the reverse complement.
CCGGTGCGCGTGCAGACCGTCTCGGGGTCGATCGACGTGGCGTTGCCGCCGGGCACCCGGCCGAACGTGCGCGTGGGAGGGCGCGGCAAGGTGCGACGGGAGTACGACGAAGGCGATGACGTGCAGGTCGACATCAAGACGGTGAGCGGCAAGATCGAGATCGCTGCGCGCTGATGTCGCCGAAGACCGGTCGAGCCGCGACCGCGACCCCGACTGCCGAGGAGATCTGGGGCGCGATCGTCTTCACCGACATCGTGGGGTTCACGCAGTTCACCGCGCTCGAGGGAGACGAGCAGGCGCTCGCGCTGCTCGACACGCAGGAGCGGCTCGTGAACGACGCGCTCCCCACCGGAGCGCGCGTGGTGAAGGAGCTCGGTGACGGCTTGCTCCTCTGGTTCCCCGACGGAGAGAGCGCGATCACGACCACGCTCGACCTCCAGTGCCGCTTCGAGGCCGAGTCGTCGATCGGGATGCCGCTGTGGGTGCGCATGGGTGTGCATTGCGGCAAGGCACTCGTCAAAGGCACCGACCTCGTGGGCCACGACGTGAACGTGGCCGCTCGCATCCTCGACGTGGCTGGGCCCGGAGAGGTCCTCGTCTCTGACCAGACGCGAGCGGACGTCGCCGGTCGCGTGCCGACTGTCGCCTTCGACGAGATCGGTCCGGTCGTGATGAAGGGGATCCCCGAGCCCGTTCGCCTCTGGCGCGCAACGCGACTCTGACCATGCCGGTCCCCCGCGTCGTCACGGTGGTGCTCGACTCGCCGCGCGGCGCATTGCCCACGTTCACGGTCGCGGTCCCGTGGTGGCAGGAGGCGGAACCCGTCGTCTCCGCCGTGCGCGAGCGGTTCGGCCTGGAGGTGACGATCCTGCGTGTGATCGCGGGCGAGGTGCCGTTCGAGACGCCGGTGACCTACCTCGCCGAGCTGACAGCCGGCGACGCGACCGACGTGCTCGTGCCGTGGGCTGGAGAGATCGCCGACGACCCATTGCGCCTCCCCTACGCGCGGCCGGGTGGACCCGCGGCGGACCTCGCCTGGGCCGGGCAGCACGTGACCATCACCGACGCCCCGGTGCAGGTGCGCACGTGGAACCTCTCGTCGATCTGGAAGATCGCAACCGACGACGGCCTCGTCTGGTTGAAGCACGTGCCCCCGTTCTTCGCGCACGAGCCGGCGATGCTCCGCGCGCTCGGGGATGGCGCACCGGTTCCCCGGTTGATCGCCGGCGAGCCGGGCCGCATGTTGCTCGCGGACGTCCCGGGCCACGACTGCTACGACGCCGAGCTCGCACAGCTCGAGGCGATGGTCGACACACTCGTTCCGCTGCAAGCGGCGTGGGCGGAGCGCGTCGACGAGGTGATCGCCCTCGGCGCACCCGACTGGCGCCCCGCCTCCTTCGTCGATCTCGCGGCCGACGTCGTCGCGCGCGGTGCACCACCATCGACCCGCCGCGCGCTCGACACGTTCGTCTCCCGGCTCCCCGCGGTCTTCGCCGAGCTCGATTCGTGCGGGCTGCCGAGCACGTTCGTCCACGGCGACTTCCATCCCGGCAACGTGCGCTGGTCCCGCGGTGCGCCAGTCATCCTCGACTGGGGCGACGTCGGCGTCGGCCACCCACTGCTCGACCTTCCCGCGTTCATGGAGCGCGCCGGCGAGCACGAGCCAGCGCTGCGCACACGGTGGCTCGGCCTCTGGGCCTCCGCCGTCCCGGCGAGTGACCCCCACCGCGCCGCCGCCCTCATCGGACCCGTCGCGCAGATGCGCCAAGCGATCATCTACCAACGGTTCCTCGACGGGATCGAGGAGACCGAGCGCGTGTACCACCGCGCCGACGTCCCCGAGCGTCTCGAGCGGGTAGCGGCGATGATCACGGCATGACGACTCCGCTCGCGACGTCGCACTGGATCCCCGACGGCAGCGGGCCACCGATTCGTCACGTCGCGATCGGGACTGTGCTCCGCGAGGTCGCCGCGGCAGTGCCCGACCGCCTCGCGCTCGTGGAGGGCGCGCCTGACGTGGCGACGCGTCGCCGATGGACCTACGCCGAGCTGCTGCGCGACGCCGAACGATGCGCCCGCGGGCTGCTCCGCCGGTTCGAGCCAAGCGAGCGGATTGCGATCTGGGCGCACAACCTCCCCGAGTGGGTGATCGTCGAGTACGCGGCCGCCCTCGCCGGGCTCCCCCTTGTCACTGTCAACCCCAGCTTCCAACCCGCCGAGCTCGCGTACGTGCTCGGGCAATCACGCTCGAGTGGGCTGTTCATCGTCCCGGAGGTGCGCGGCAACCCACTGCTCGCCCATCTCGAGAGCGTGCGACCCGAGCTCCCCGAGCTCCGCTCGGTGATGCGCCTCGACCAGCTCGCAGAGACCTTCGACGAGGGCGAGGACGCGCTGCCCGCGGTCGACCCGAACGCGCCGGTGCAGATCCAGTACACGAGCGGCACGACCGGCTTCCCGAAGGGCGCGGTGCTGAGCCACCGGAGCGTCGTCAACAACGCGGCGATCTGGGCAGACCGCATCGGCGTCCCGGACGGGGGTTCGTGGCTCAGCCCGATGCCGCTGTTTCACACCGGCGGATGCGTGCTGGGCGTCCTGGGTGCTCTCTCGCGTCGGGCGAAGCTCGTGCTCATGCCGGGGTTCGAGCCCGGCCTCCTGCTCGAGCTCGTCGAGACCGAGCAGGCGTGGTTCGTGGGGGCTGTTCCGACGATGTTGATCGCGGCGATGGATCATCCCGACGCGCGAACCCGAGACCTGTCGTCACTCGGCGGCGTGCTATCGGGGGGGTCGCAAGTGCCCGAAGCCCTCGTGCGTCGCATCGAGTCGACCCTCGGGGTCGACTTCACGATCGTGTACGGCCAGACCGAGTGCTCGCCCGTGCTCACGAACACTTTCCCGACCGACAACCCCGAGGACAAGGGCCTCACGGTCGGTCCCCCCGTACCGCACACCGAGGTGCGCATCGTCGATCCGCTCACGCTCGAGACGGTCCCGGTCGGCGCGTCCGGCGAGCTCTGGGCCCGCGGCTACATGACGATGATCGAGTACTTCGACAAGCCGGACGCAACAGCGGACACGCTGCTCCGCGACGGATGGCTGCGCACCGGCGATCTCGCGACGATGGACGAGCGCGGCTACTGCCGCATCGTGGGCCGGCTGAAAGACATGATCATCCGCGGGGGCGAGAACCTCTTCCCCGCCGAGATCGAAGAGGTGCTCTACCGGCATCCGAAGGTGGCGGAGGCCGCGGTCGTCGGTCTTCCCGACGAGCGGTGGGGCGAGGTCGTCGCGGCGTTCATCCGGCCGAGCGACCCGAACGCTCCACCCTCCGTTGCGGAGCTGCGCGCCCACCTCCGCGATCACCTCTCGCCGCAGAAGACACCGACACTCTGGTTCGTGGTGGACGCATACCCGCTCACCGGCTCGGGGAAGATCCAGAAGTTCGCGATGCGCGAGGCGTGGGAGAAGGGCCTCTACGAGGGGAGCGCACTCACGTAGTCGAGTCGGCAGCTCCGACCAACGTCACCGCCATCACCGCGGGCGTCTCGCCCGGGTTGCGCCATGCGTGGCGGGTGCCGTTCTGGACGACCACCTCGCCTGCGTGCAACACGACCTCCTCGCCATCGTCGAGCTCGAGCACGAGCTCGCCCTGCAAGAGCACGACGAAGTCGATCGTCGCGGTGGTGTGCATCCCGGGATGGTCGGGCTCGAGCACCTCGACCATGCCGGGCAGCTTCTCGCTCGCCTCGGTGAGTGCGCGCTCGAGGTCGAAGTCATCGGGGTACGCGACGTGCGATGGACCGATCGTGACCAGCGCGAACCGGATCTCACCGGCGGGAGGGAACCAGGCCCGCGACTCGTCGCTCGCCCAGAGCCCGTGGAACGCGGCGCCCGGCATGAGCTCGAGCGTGATCGCCTCGACACTCGCATCGCTCGCGACGACCGACCTGCCCTCGACCGATCGTCCCGTCACCACTCGCCGCGCCGCACCCGCAGCGCCGACTCGCTCAATCGCTGTGATCCCACTCACGGCCCACCTCCCGGAACTTGTGTACATAGTACGCTACGATGTACACATGCCGGGGGTCAAGAGCAGATCGCGACAGCGAGGGTCGACCACCACCGACGCCGTGATCCGCGCCGCAGTGCGCATCGTCGACGAGGAGGGCGTCGACGCGCTGAACATCCGCCGCCTCGCGAGCGAGTGCGGTGTCAGCGCGATGGCCATCTACCGCCACGTGCGCGACAAGGACGACCTCGTCGACAAGGTCGTCGACGACGTGCTCACCCGCGGCTTCAGCGAGGCCCATCTCGAAGGAGACTGGCGAACGCGCATCGTGATGCTGATGGGCGCAGGCAGGCAGCTCTTCCTCGATCATCCAGGCATCGCCGACGTGTGCGTGCGCCGGCCCACGCCGGTCGCCGGCGTCACGCTCTTCTTCGACGCGATGCTCGCTGCGCTTCGCGACGCCGGGCTCGACGAGAGCGATCGCGTGCGCGGCTTCGATGCACTGCTCATGTTCCTGCTCGGGTCGGTGCTCTGGGAGGTGCCGCGTCGTGACGTCGAGCGCGAGCGCCTGGTCGCGACGGCCGACCAGACGCCAGGCGCGCCGCAGGTGCGCGCCGACCGAGGATCCCTCAGCCGGCGTGACGCCAGCGACTACTTCGACTTCGGCACACATGTGATCCTCGACGGGCTCGTGGTCAGGGCCGGCGGCCCGTCCAAGCGACGATCTGGTCGATGAGCGGCGCGTCGTCCGCGACTGCGACGACGTCGCCGAACGCGGCGTACTGCTCACGTCCCTCTGCGGGAAGGCCCTCGCGCCACGCGCGGAGCGACGCCTCGAGCACCTCGGGCCTCCACTCGGCCCACTGACCGGTCGCCTGCGCGAGATCCCACGTGTGGACGACAACCTCTCCCGTGAACTGCGCGAGCACGGCTGCGCCGGGCAGCTCGGCCCACGGAAGGCTGATCGGCTTGCCCAACAGCTCGTCATCGGCCCACGAGTCCCTCGCGGCTCGGGCATTCGCGTCCCAGTCCTGGCGCCACTGGTCGAACGGCACGGGCTCGGGCCGCTCCGAGTAGGGCTCACCGCGACCGAGGGCCGCCACTGCGAACGGCGCTGCGAGGAGGTGGTTGCCGAGGGTGCGGACGTCGAGCTCGGTGCACGGCGTCGAGAGGTCGAGCTGCTCGGAGGTCACACCACTGATGACCTCCGCGCCTGTGGCCAGGGCGCTCGCGAAGAGCGCACGAGGATCGGCTGCTTCGATGTTCCGCTTGGGTGCCATAGCACCATCGTGCGACCTGGAACCGGTCACCATCTGGCCGGTTTGGGAGCGAAGATGTGCACCATGCGAGCCGACCGCCTCGTGGCGATCCTGCTGCTCCTGCAGTCGCGCGGGCAGGTCACCGCGGCTGAGGTCGCGGCCGAGCTCGAGGTGTCAGAGCGCACGGCTCGACGCGACCTCGAGGCCCTCGGCATGGCCGGGCTCCCGATCTACTCGCGGCAGGGCCGCAACGGTGGCTGGCAGCTGCTGGGCGGTGGACGCACCGACCTCAGCGGGCTCACTGCGCAGGAAGCACGCGCGCTGTTCCTCGTCGCCGGTCCCTCCTCCTCCGCGACGCCCGAGGTGAAGGCCGCGCTGCGCAAGCTCGTCCGCGCGCTGCCCGAGTCGTTCCGCACCGAAGCAGAGGCCGCGTCGACGGCGATGATCGTCGACCCCGTCGGCTGGGACAACGTGCCCGCACCGCGGCGTGACCCTGTCCATCTCGACGACGTGCAGCGCGCGGTGATCGAGGGCCAGCAGATCGTGCTCGGCTACGTCGCACGCGACAAGGCGAGCTCGATGCGCGTCGTGCATCCGCTCGGCCTGGCGACGAAAGGCACGGCGTGGTACCTCGTCGCGGACACCGAGGCCGGGTTGCGCACCTTCCGCGTCGATCGCATGACATCGGTCGAGCCGAACGGCGAGCGCGTCGTGCGCCCCTCGGGGTTCGATCTCGCCGAGGCCTGGAAGCTCATCACCGATCAGGTGGATCAGAAGCGGGCGCCTCTGCGTGCGACCGCACTCGTGAGCGCGGACCTCGTGTGGGATCTGCGCCACATGTTCGGCACGAGGGTGCGCATCGGGCCGACAATCGACGACGGTCGTGTCGAGGTCGAGCTGCGCGGGCAGGGCGACTGGTCGCTGGCCGCCGAGATCGCCGGGTTCGGCTCGCGCATCGAGGTGCTCGATCCTCCAGAGGTGCGCGCGCACCTCGCGCGCATCGCGGCGGAGCTCGCGCACACCT
>DATKAS010000329.1:0-12076 GCA_035497855.1 Acidimicrobiales bacterium | reverse complement strand
GCAGATGCTCTATCTCGAGGGCGAGGATCCTGGCCGCGACATCTGGCTCTACATCAACTCGCCCGGTGGTTCGGTCACGGCCGGCATGGCGATCTACGACACGATGCAGTTCATCCGCAGCGACGTCGCCACGATCTGCATGGGTCTCGGCGCCTCGATGGGACAGTTCCTGCTGAGCGCCGGGGCCGCAGGCAAGCGGTTCGCTCTGCCACACGCGCGGATCATGATGCACCAGCCTTCGGGCGGCATCCGCGGGCCGGCGTCCGACATCAAGATCCAGGCCGAGCAGCTCGCCTACGTCAAGCGGCTCATGGCCGAGCGCATCGCGTTCCACACGGGCCAGACCGTGGAGCAGATCGAGCTCGACTCCGAGCGCGACCGCTGGTTCACCGCTGAGCAGGCGAAGGACTACGGCCTCATCGACCACGTGATCCTCAAGCGAGGCGAGGTCCTCTGAAGCCTTCGCCGGCTACGGGGTCGTGAGGGAGGGCGTCGCCCCTCCGAGATCGATGCCGCACTCCAGCTGCGTGAACTGCTGCATCCGCTTGCTCGCCGCGAGGAACGACGGGTCGAGCGCCGCCGCGAAGAGGTCCGCGATCTCCTCCTTGTCGGACGGGTCCGCGGCCGCGATCTTGTCGACGAGCTGCGCGACCGTGCGCACGTCCGCCTTGATCGTCGCGGGCGCCGAAGCCTCGAGCTGATCGAAGGCGCTGACTGCGGCCTGCGCCGCTTGGGGGTCCTGGACGTCGCCCGAGAGCGACGCCTGCCCCGTTCGCACCGCGTCGCAGTACTTCGTGCTGTCGGCCGGCGCGGTGGTGTCGTCACCGCCGCCGCCACACCCGGCGACGAGTGCGAGCCAGGCGACGAGGATCCCGGCGACCACGGGGCGACGCATGCCTTGAGAGGGTGCCAGATCAGGCTTCGGGCACCGCGGCACCGCGGTCTTGGCGGAATGTGACGTTTGTCAGGTTGTGTCAGGTGGCACGACGGGCCAGACTCTCGGGATCGTGACCGAAGCCGTCCTCCCTGCCGGTGGCGCCGCCGCGCCGTACGCGCGCCGTTGGTGGACCCTCGGCGTCCTCTGCCTCAGCTTGATGATCGTCACGATGGGCAATTCGGTCCTGAACGTCGCGATCCCGACGCTCTCGCGTGAGCTGCACGCCACGACCTCACAGCTGCAGTGGTCGATCGCTGCGTACTCGCTCGTGTTCGCAGGTCTGCTCTTCACCGCGGGCGCGATCGGTGACCGCTTCGGGCGCAAGGGAGCGCTCCAGCTCGGCCTGATCGGGTTCCTGTTCGGCACGCTGCTCGCGTCACTCTCGACGGAGATGTGGCACATCATCGCGTGCCGAGCGTTCATGGGCGCCTGTGCCGCGTTCATCATGCCCTCGACGCTCTCGATCCTGGTGAACGTCTTCCCTGCCCACGAGCGCACGAAGGCGATCGCGATCTGGGCCGGAGTGAGTGGCGCGGCGGGCATGGTCGGCCCGCTCCTCAGCGGGTGGATGCTCGGGCACTTCTGGTACGGGTCGGTCTTCCTCGTCACGATCCCGTTCATCTTCGTCGCGCTCATCCTCGGCTTCTTCTACGTGCCGACGTCACGAGATCCCGAGCAAGCCCAGCTCGACCTCGTGGGCGCGGGACTGTCGATCGTCGGGATCTCGTCGCTCGTGTACGCGCTCATCCAGGCGCCCGACGACGGCTGGACGGGTCCACAGCCGATCGTCGCGTTCGTGATCGCGCTCGTGTTCCTCACCGGGTTCGTTCTCTGGGAGCTGCACGTCGACGAGCCGATGCTCGACATGCACTTCTTCCAACACCGCGCGTTCAGCACGGCGACGGGCGGGATGATCCTGGTCTTCCTCTCGATGTTCGGCGTGATGTTCTTGATCACGCAGTACTTCCAGCTGATCCTGGGCTTCAGCCCTCTCGGCTCTGCGTTGCGGTTCTTGCCGATCGCGCCCGTGATGCTGATCGTCGCTCCGATGACGCCGAGGATCGCGGCTCGCATCGGGGTCAATCGCACGGTGGCCCTCGGCATGAGCCTCGTGTCGATCGGGTTCCTCTTGTTCACGACGCTTCAAGTCGACACGTCGTACGCGCACGTGCTCGTGTTCATGCTGATCCTCATCACGGGCATCGCACTGACGATCTCGCCGATGACCGCGTCGATCATGTCGGTCGTGCCGCCGCGCCGAGCCGGTGCCGGATCGGCGATGAACGACGCGACGCGCGAGCTCGGTGCTGCGCTCGGCGTCGCCGTGCTCGGAAGCGTCGCCGCGTCGCGGTACAGCGCCGGCATCGCGCACGCGATCGCGCCTCTCGCCCCCGGTGATCGAGCGACCGCGTCCGCATCACTCGGGGCCGCCTTGCAGACCGCGGCGCGCCTGCCCCAGAACCTCGGCGGGCCTCTGGTCTCCGCGGCCGAGCACGCGTTCGTCAGCGGCATCCACATCGCCGCGTTCACGGGCACGGTGCTGTGCGCGTGTGCGGCGCTCGCAGTGCTGAAGCTCATGCCGCGGCAGATCGTCCAGCAAGGAGCGATGCACGACGCACTGTCCGCTGCGGAGGACATGGCCGAGCTGGGGCTCGGCGGGACACTGCCCGTCTTCGCCGACACCGCCGTGCCCGACCAGGTCGCGGCCGAAGGCGTCGCCAGCGGCTGACCGACCGCCAGGTTCCGGGGAATGTCACACCCCCTCGCTACCTTTGCGACATGGAGCCGGGTGGGGCAGTCCGCGAGTCGACGCGCCTGCTGATCGTGCCGTTCGGCGCGGCCGCGACCGACGCCCTCGCCACGACGATCGCCGCGGCGAAGGCCGGCGACCCGCTCGCTCCCGTCACCGTGATCGTGCCCGGCAACCTCACCGGCCTCGCGCTGCGGCGCGAGCTCGGTGGGCGTCCGCCCGGCGTCGTCAACGTGCGCTTCTTCGTGCTCGACCGTCTCGCCGAGCTGGTGGGCGCCGGCACGCTCGCCGCGCAGGGGCGGCGCCCGCTCGACGACGCGGTCAAGGCCGCCCTCGTCCGGCAGGTGCTCGCCCGTCGTCCCGCGCCACTCGAGCGCGTCGCGTCGGCCGAGAACACCGAAGTCGCGGTCATCGAGTTCCTCGACGAGCTCGCTGCCAGCGGTCCCGACGCGGTCAGTGCGTTGCGTGCGTTCAGCCGTCGGGGCGCCGAGCTCGCGGCGATCGCAACGAGCTTCCGTGCGCTTGCCGAGGCGCGCTTCTACGACGAGCACGACCTTGCCGCGGCGGCGGCCGCCGCGATCGAGAGCGAGGCGGCCGACCTTCGCGACGTCGGGCAGGTGATCCTGCATCTGCCACATCGCCTCACGCACGCCGAGCTCGCCCTCGTCGACGCGCTTGCCGCGGCTGGGCGGCTGCGGGCCCTCGTGGGTCTGACCGGCGAGGCCGACGCCGATGCGGTCGCCCTGGCCCTCGTGTCCCATCTCGAGCCCCGGCTCGGCGCGGCGCGGGCAGCGGGGGAGCCGGTCCCGTCGACGACGACAACGGTCAGCGCGCCAGACGCGCCCGCAGAGGTGCGCGAGGCGATGCGCATCGTCGCCGCCGAGCTCGAAGCGGGACGCCCGTTGCACCGCATCGGCATCGTGTACCGCCAGCGCGAGCCGTACGCGCGCCTGCTCGACGAAGAGCTCGCGGCCGCGGGCATCCCCATGCACGGCCCGGCAGTGCGCACGCTCGCGCAGACGGTCGCGGGCCGTACATTGCTGGGCGCGCTCCGCCTCGCCGACGACGACTTCTCGAGAGTCGACGTGATGCGGTGGATGAGCGCGGCGCCGATCCGCGTCGACGGTGCTCGCATCCCGCTTGCTCGATGGTCGCGCGCCGCCAGGCGAGCGGGGGTCGTGAAGGGCGAGCAGCAGTGGATCGATCGGCTGGGGGCTCGCGTCGTCGCGGACCCCGAGGCAGCACTGCTCGCCGAGTTCGTCGCCGGGCTCATCGCGGACTGCGGCGCGGCAGAGCGGCCGACCTGGTCGGCATGGGCCGATTGGTCCCTGGGCTTCCTCCGTCGCAGGCTCGGCTCCGCTGCCGCTCGCCGCCGTTGGCCGGACGGCGAGCTCGACGCGTTCGACGCGGTCGAGAAGGTCGTCGCCTCGTTGCGCACGATCGACGATCTCGATCCGGGCCCGGTCTCCCTGTCGACGCTCTCCACCTATCTGTCCTCGGCGCTCACGGCTCCCGCTCGCCGCCGTGGGCGCTTCGGTGCCGGAGTGTTCAGCGGCCCGCTTCGGCACGCGATCGGCGTCGATCTCGACTGCGTCGTCGTGCTCGGCATGGCGGAGGGGTCGTTCCCGCCGAGTGGCGTGAGCGCGGCCGTGCTCTCCGATCGAGAGCGAGCGGCGATCGGTTCGCGCCAGGGCCGGGCCGAGCGCGCCCGCGACGAGCGGCGCACCTATCTCGCCGCCACGGCCTCCGCACCACTGCGGTGGCTGACGCATCCGCGAGTCGTCGACCAGCGGGTCGCGCATGCATCTCCGTGGCTGCTCGACGAGAAGGCCGACCACGCTGTCGAGGTCGCTTCGTACGACGGCGAGCTCGCCCACCCGAGGGGCGCGCCCGCGTCGCTGCGCGAGCTCGACCTCCGTGCGCTCCATGCCTGGCCGAGCCGACGGATCGCACAACATCCACTCGTGACCGCAAATGAGCGGCTCCGTCTCGGCATCTCCGCGGCCGAAGCGCGTGCATCCGACGCGTTCACCGAGTGGCAAGGGCACCTCGGGCCCGACGAGCACCTTGCGTTCGCGCGCACACCGTTGTCGGCGACATCGCTCGAAGCGTGGGCGACATGCCCGGCGAAGTACTTCTACCGGCAGGTCCTCGGCGTCCGCGACATGGAGGAGCTCGACGACATCCAAGAGCTCGAGCCCAGGGAGCGCGGCAACATCGTGCACCGCATCCTCGAACGGCTCGGCGCCGCGCACCTGCTCGACCGCGGCGAGGGTGATCAGCTGCTCTGGGACTTCCAGCGTGGCGGCACCGCGTGGACGACCGAGGCCCTCGCTCGAGCAGCCGAGGTGACGCGTGTCGCGTTGGACGAGTTCGAAGGGCTCGGCCTTGCTCCCTACGAGATCTTGTGGCAGGTCGAGCGCCGGCGGATCCTGGCCGACGTCTTCCGCACGCTCGACGAGGACGACAAGGCGGGCATGCTCATGGCGGTCGAATACGCATTCGGCGCCGACAAGGGCCGCCCGTTCACACTCACCTTGTCGACGGGAGAGGAGCTGAGCTTCCGCGGCACCATCGATCGCGTCGATCGACTCCAGAAGAAGCTCCGGGTCATCGACTACAAGACCGGGAAGAAGAAGGACGACGAGGACACCGTCCGCGAGGCGATCCGCGCGGGCACCCTGTTGCAGCTCCCGCTGTACGGGCTTGCTGCGCAGCACCTCTTGGATCCGGATGCCCCGGTCGAAGCCGGCTACTGGTACATCTCGGGCAAGGGCGGCTGGAACCGGGTGCCGATCGACATCGACGACGAGGTCAAGGCCGACTTCATGCAGTCGATCGAGACGATCGCGGAGGGTGTGCGTGACGGCGTCTTCCCCGCTCACCCCGGTCCCGAGACCTACTTCGGCTTCCAGAACTGCAGCAGGTGCGCGTACGACCGCATCTGCCCGGCGGATCGTGACCGGGCCTGGCTTCGAGTCGAGAGTGCTCCAGAGCTCCAGCCCTATCGCGAGCTGAGCACGCCACGGGGCAGCGACCCGAGTGACACCGCGAATGGCGACCGAGATGACTGATTCGGTCCCGCAAGACGAAGCAGTCCGCCTGACCGTGCGAACCGAGCTCGACGGGACGCTGTTCATCGAGGCGGGCGCAGGATCGGGCAAGACGAGTGAGCTCGTCCGCCGCGTCTGCGCGCTGGTCGAGTCGGGCGTCGACATCACGACGATCGCCGCGATCACGTTCACCGAGAAGGCGGCCGCGGAGCTTCGAGTCCGGGTGCGCGAAGAGCTGTTGAAGAGGCCGACCGACCCGATGGCGGTGCGCGCGCTGCAACACCTGGGTGACGCTCCGATGTCGACATTGCACGCGTTCGCCCGACGGCTGCTGACCGAGCACGCGCTTCGTGTTGCAGTGCCACCAGGGTTCGATGTCCTCGATGAAGTCGGCGAGGCGATCTATCTCGAAGCCCGCTGGCGCGAGCTCGCGCAGGTCCTCTTCGATCCCGACGCTGCCCTCTCGATGGCGGTCGACCGAGCCGTCGAGATGGGCCTCACGCCCCGTCATCTGCGCGAGATCACGTTCGCGCTGCACGACAGCTACGACCGGTTGCTCGCCACGCGCGATCAACGGGTCTGGCCCGCATCGACGGTGAGGGTCCGCCGCGTCGACCTCACGCCGCTGATCACCGCGCTCGACGAGATGGTGCTCGACGACGAACCGGTCATCGCCGAGTACCTCGCTCGCGCTCGCGTGGCGAACACCGATGGCGAGCGCATCGACGTGCTCCTCGCCGAGGACATCTTCCCCACCCGCGGCAAGCGACGCGCAGCCGCGGCGAGCGCGACGGGTGCTGTGTCCGAGCTGATCGCCGGCCTTCGACGCGAGGCGCTCGGGGTGATCCTTCCTGCGCTCGCAGCCAAAGTCGTCGAATGGGCCGACGCTCGCCGCGAGGCCGGGCAGCTGCTGTTCCACGATCTGCTGGTGCTCGCTCGGGCTGCGCTTCGCGATCCCGACGTTCGAGCGGACTGCCGAGACCGGTATCAGCGCATCCTCATCGACGAGTTCCAAGACACCGACCCACTGCAGATCGAGATCGCCGTGCTGCTCGCTTCGTCGCGGCCCGACATCGCAGCCCGGGCGTGGTACGACGATCCGCTCACGCCCGAAGATGCCGGGCGGCTCTTCTTCGTGGGCGACCCCAAGCAGTCGATCTACCGCTTCCGTCGCGCCGACATCGATCTGTACCAGCACGCGCAGCGGGTGTTCGCCACCCAGGCGCATCACCTCACCGAGAACTTCCGCACGGTGGAGTCGATCGTTGCTGTCGTGAACGACCTGTTCTCGCAGTGGATGGCCGATCCCGACGAGCAGTCCGACATGCAGCCCGAGTACGTCGCGCTCACAGCGTCGGTGCCCGATCACGATGCCGGGTCAGCGTTCGCCACGATCGGAGGCGCGCTCTCGCTCTCCGCAGCGGAGGTCCGCGCCTTCGAAGCCGGGGAGGTCGTGCGAGTCGTCGCCGAAGCGAAGGACGACGAGTGGCTCGTTCGGCGAGGGAGTGAGCTCGTGCCCACGTGCTACAGCGACATCGCGATCCTCATGCCCACGCGGAGCTCGTTGAGCACCCTCGAAGAGGCACTCGAGGAGGCCGGCATCCCGTCACGGGTCGAGAGCCGGTCACTCATCTGGTCGACGTCCGAGGTCCGCGATCTCCTCGCCTACGTCACGGCGCTCAGCGACCCCAACGACGAGGTCGCGATCGTCGCGTCGTTGCGCTCGCCCGGCCTGGCGTGCTCCGACCGAGACCTCGCGGAGTGGCGCTGGGCGGGAGGCTGGTGGTCCTACGTCTCCCGGCCGCCTGAGCACATCAGCGCGGACCACCCCGTGGCTCGGGGCATGCAGCTCCTCCACGAGCTCCACCGTGACCGGTGGTGGCTGGGGATCGGTGAGCTCGTCAGTCGCGTCATCGACGTGTGCAACATGCGCGAGGTCGCCTTCGCCCATCTCCGTCCGCGCGATCGTTGGCGACGGATCGACTTCTTCCTGGCGCAAGCCCGTGCGTTCGAAGCCGCCGGCGGGTCGTCGCTCGAGGAGTTCGTCACGTGGGCGCGGGAGCAAGCGGAGCGCGAGGTGTGGGTCAACGAGGCAGTGGTGTCCGATGGAGACGACGACGCCGTTCGCATCCTCACAGTCCATGCGTCCAAGGGCCTCGAGTTCCCGATCGTGGTGCTGATGGGCCTCGGCGTGCAGCCCCAGGCTGGCGGGCCGCCGGTGCTCTGGGGCCCCTCCGGCCCCGAAGCGAAGGCCGGACCCGAGGGTGACCGCTTCGAGACCGCTCGCTACGAGGAGCTCTGGCAGACCGAGAAGGACGCCTTCAAGGCCGAGCGCGTACGCCTCGCGTACGTGGGCATGACCCGAGCGCGTGATCACCTGGTCGTGAGCCTGTACCGGACTGCTCGCGGCAAGCAGTCGCTCGCTTTCAAGATCTCGGGGTACCTCCCCGCGGCCCTCGCCTTCGAGCCGCGGGCCGTCGCTCCTCGTGACATCCCCGTGGGCGACGCCCCCGAGATCGGTCTCGAGGATCGTGCGAGATGGGTCGAGGCGCGGGCGGCCGCGCTCGAGCGTCTGGGTCGTTCACGGGCGATCGCAGCCACCGGTTTGCAGCACCTCGCTCGCACGGCGCCCGTGAGCCCCATCGACGCCGACGATCCGGACGACGACAGCGTCGAGGTGCCAGACGGCGGCGGCCGTGACGAAGCCGACGACTCGGGCGAGGACGATCGCCCGTGGCGCCGCGGCCGGGCGGGCACCGCGATCGGGCGCGCCGTTCACGCCGTGCTCCAGACCGTCGACCTCGCGACGGGCGAGGGCGTCGACGACCTCGCGGCCGCGCAAGCGGCGGCCGAGGGGGTACCTGGCCTCGCCGGAGACATCGCTCGACGGGTGCGCGGCGTGCTGCAGTCGGCGAACGTGCGCGCCGCTGTCGAGAGCAACCGCTACTGGCGGGAGATCTTCGTCGCCGTGCCCATCGGCGAGCGCGTCCTCGAGGGGTTCATCGATTTGCTGTACGAGACGGCAGAGGGCGAGCTCGTCGTCGTCGACTACAAGACCGACGGCGTGCGCACCGAACACGACGCGGACGAGGCCGTCGGCCGGTACCGGTTGCAGGCTGCCGCGTACGCGGTGGCTGTGCAGCGCTCCCTTCAGCGCAGCGTCGAGCGATGTGCGTTCGTGTTCGCGGGGTCGAGTCGCTGTCTCGAGCGCGATCTGGCCGACCTTCCGGCGGCCTGCGCCGAGGTCGAAGCCCTGGTGTCTGCCTGACCTGGCTGCTCAGCGAGACGCGGCCTGTTGCGCGGCGACGCCACGCGCCCGCAGGTCAGATACCGCGTGGGTCAGTCCTTCGGGATCGCGGAAGATCGCGCTGCCCGCGACGAGCAGGTTCGCACCGGCGCCCACCGCGCCGGCCACGGTCGATGGTCCGATGCCGCCGTCGACCTCGATCCCGACCTCGTAGCCGCTCGCCTCGATCATCAGTGCGACCTCGGCGATCTTCAGCTCCATCGTCGAGATGTACTTCTGGCCGCCCCACCCAGGGTTCACCGTCATCACCAGCACGTGGTCGACGAGGTCGAGCACGTGGGCGACTGCCGACGCGGGCGTCGCGGGGTTGATGGCAACGGCAGCCCGTGCTCCGAGGTCGCGCACCGCACCGAGCGTGCGGTGCAGATGGCGGGTGGTCTCGGCATGCACGATCAGCGTCTCGCAACCCGCCTCGTGCATCGGACGCAGCATCTGCTCGGGCGTGTCGATCATGAGGTGCGCCTCGAACGGCAGGCTCACCTGGGCACGGATCGCCGCGATCACATCGGCGCCGAACGTGATCACCGGCACGAATTGGCCGTCCATCACGTCGAACTGGACGCGATCGCAGCCCGCCTTCTCGAGCTCGATCACTCCCTCGGTGAGCCGCCCCTGGTCGATCGGCAGCACGGAGGGGACGATGGCGATGGATTGCACGTCCCGACGTTACGTCGCGCGGCTCCGCCGTACGCTCGACCTGTGCTCCGCTTGCGCCCCACCACGATGGCCGCCGGTGGCGCGGCGCTCGCCCGGGATGAGAACGGCCGCGTCGTGTTCGTCGACGGTGCCATCCCGAACGAGCTCGTGGACGCCGAGGTCTACGAGGAGCACGTCGACTACGCGAAGGCGACCGTCGTGTCGATCCACGAGCCCGCCGCCGGTCGCATCACGCCACCGTGCGAATTCGTCGCCGCGGGGTGCGGGGGATGTGGATGGCAGCACATCGCCCCCGACGTGCAGGCCGAACTGAAGCGCGAGATCGTGGTCGACGCTCTGCGTCGCATCGGCCGTCTCGCCCACGCTGATGTGGCGGTCGCACCTGCCCTGCCCTCGGTGGGCTACCGCACGTCGCTGCGCATGGGAGTGCGGGGCGGGCGAGCGGGCTTCCGTGCACACCGCAGTCACGACCTCGTCGACGTCGACGCATGCCTCGTCGCCCATCCGCTGCTCGGCGATCTCGTGCGCGACGGGCGGTATGGCGATGCGCGAGAAGTCACCTTGCGATGCGGGACCCAGACAGGGGAGCGGCTCGTGCTCGCGTCGCCGACTGCGCGAGGCGTTGAAGTCGCTGACGACGTCGTCGTGATCGGTGAGAGCGAGGTGAAGCGAGGACGGACAGCGCGCATCCACGAAGTCGTCTCCGGTCGCAGGTTCGCGATCTCGTCGACCTCGTTCTTCCAAGCTCGCACCGACGGCGCCGAAGCGCTCGTCGCGGCGGTGCGCGACTCCTTCGTCGAGGAGGACGAGCGCGGCACGTTCGTCGACGCGTACTGCGGAGTCGGCCTGTTCGCCGGCTTGCTCGGGGAGGGACGAAAGGTCGTCGCGATCGAACGGCACGGCCCTGCTGTGCGAGACGCACGAGACAACCTCGGGTCAGGTGTGAACGTGGTGCGCTCCGAAGTCGCGACCTGGAACCCCTTGCCAGCGCGTGTCGTGGTCGCCGACCCTGCCCGCCCGGGTCTGGGGAGCAAGGCCGCGGCACGCCTCGCCGCGACGGGAGCGACACGGCTGGTGCTCGTGAGCTGCGACCCGGCCTCGCTCGGCCGCGACGTGGCCGTCCTCACCGGGCTCGGCTATGCCCACCGAGGCTCGACCTTGGTCGATCTGTTCCCGCATACGCCCCACGTCGAAGTCGTGACCAGGTTCGATCGAATCGGGTGATCCAACAGGACGCATGGCGACGTAGATGAGGTGTGAACGCCGAGCCGCTGCGCGACGTCAGCGATGCCGCGCTCGTCGTCGCGGTGGCGCGGTATCGCCAGGATGCGCTGGCAGAGGTGTACCGGCGGCACGGCGGTGCGGTGTACGGGCTCGCACGCCGGCTCCTCAACAACGAGACCCTCGCGGAGGAGATCACGCAGGAGGTCTTCCTCCGGCTTTGGAACAACCCGGATCGGTTCGAGCCGAGCCGTGGGTCGCTGCGTTCGTACCTCCTGGCGCAGACGCACGGGCGGTCCGTCGACCTGTTGCGCTCCGAGGGCGCTCGGCGTCGTCGGGAAGAGCGAGAAGCTCGCGCAACCGCGGAGGCGGGCTATGACCTCGAGCACGAGGTGTGGGACCTCTCGACGGCCGACCGGGTGCGCGAGGCAGTGCGCTCGCTTCCCGACGGGGAGCGACAGGCGATCGAGCTCGCGTACTTCGGGGGCCACACCTACCGCGAGGTCGCGACGATGCTCAGCGAACCGGAGGGCACGGTGAAGAGCCGCATCCGATCGGGGCTGAAGCGGATGCGCTCGTCGTTGGTCGACATCGGCGCGGGAGGCGCGTCATGAACCGCCGGTTGACGCCCGCCGAGATGGACGAGCTCCTCGGCGCGTACGCGCTCGACGCCGTCGATCCCGACGAGCGCGTGCAGATCGAG
Source organism: Acidimicrobiales bacterium (assembly GCA_035497855.1). Taxonomy (GTDB): domain Bacteria; phylum Actinomycetota; class Acidimicrobiia; order Acidimicrobiales; family DATKAS01; genus DATKAS01. The sequence goes on along the minus strand of DATKAS010000329.1, from coordinate 448 downwards.
CACTACCTCGACGAGAACCCTCGGGCCCGCGCAGAAGTGACCGAGCACCGCGAGGTCGCCGCGATGATGTCGCTCGTCGGCGGCCGAGCTCCCGACGGGCTCTGGGATCGCATCGCAGACGAGCTGAGCGCCGACGCCGCTGCGCACAGGCCGACACCTGAGCTCCGTCTCGTCCCGGCCGACGAGAAGCCGAAGCGGAAGTGGTGGCCCGCTGCTCTGGGTGCGGTCGCTGCCGCCGCGATCGCCGTCCTCGGCCTGACCGTTGTGCATCAGGGACCTCGCATCGACGACCTCGAAGCCGTCGCCTCGAAGGACTCCGTCGTCGTGGGCGCGGCCGAAGCCATGACCGATCCGAACGCGCGGCTCACCTCGCTCCGCACCGACGACGGCACCGCGATGGCCGACGTCGTGGTGCAGCCGAACGGGCAGGGCTACCTCGTGCCTCGAG
>DATKAS010000328.1:0-5175 GCA_035497855.1 Acidimicrobiales bacterium | reverse complement strand
CTCTAACTGTGCGCGTTTCGCTCGACGTTTCCCTGCGAAAACGCAGGTGAGCACAGCGCACATATCGGTACTACTTACAAGGAGGGGGTCGGGGGTTCGAGTCCCTCAGCGCCCACTTTCCACGTCAGGGCATCCACCACCCGTTTGCAGTGGACGAGCCCCGTTCACGTCCTGACGGCATTCGTTGAGCGCCGCGAGCTTTGGGGCGAGCCAGTGCGCGACGAGGTCCGCGCCTTCGGGGGTGAAGTGCTCCGGTTGTGAGCGGCGAACGATCCGACCCACAACCTGCAACCGGCATCATGAGGATGGCGACCACCCTGACCACGGTCCCGTGGAGCACGCCGCGTTGGACGTCTCGTGCCGTTGATCTGGTTCCACCTCGAGGTGGCGCGTCGGTCGTCATCGCAGGCACGCGACGCGGCGCATTGCTGCCAGTCCGGCTCGAGCGTTCGGCGGCGCCGGATGCGCAACGCCCGCCATGGTCGTTTCAGGTGGTACCGACGCCAAGCAGGTCGCGGTAGCTGTCCTCTAGGCAGGACTGCAGGAGCAGGGGGTCGGTCACAGCCGCCGGGTCGACGTGGACACCGATGTCGAGGTGACCGGCCATGGAGACCTGCGTGATGTTGAAGGCGGTCCCGACGACGGGTCCCCAGCCGTAGGTGTGCAGGGTTCGGGCCCCGGCGACCCAGGTGTCGCCGAGGAAGCCGGGCAGGTTGCTCGTGGCGAAATCGATGTGCGCGGCCTGGCTGCGGACGATGCTGGTGACCATCCAGGTCGGCAGGAGGTTGGCGACGGCGGCCACCGTGGCCATGGGGCCGCCGCCGTGCACCCCGGCCCGACGGTCCAAGAGGCGCTGATGGATGACGGCGAACCGCTCGTGGAGAGGCATCGCACCCGCGGGCACTTCCACCGGGACCGGAGAGAACGCGTTCGCACTGTCCACATCGGCTCGAGTGCTGACCACGAAGGTGATGTGGAAGCGTTCCGGGTCGGCCCCCATCGCCGCGTGGTAGCGGTGACCGGCCTCGACGGCGCCCGTCACGAAGAAGTCGTTGATCGTGCCTCCGAGCGTCTTGGCGGCGCGGTGGGCCGGCTCGAACGGAACGCTGAGGGCCAACAGTCGGCGGCGGCGTGAACGTCGTCGCCACAGTTCGGAACCGGCTGGGTGGAGCTGATCGGTGGCCGTATGAGCCAAGTCGGTGGCCTCCGTCGCGGCCTGGCCGAGATGTTCGGGGTGGGCGACGGCGTCGAGGACCTGGCGGCCGAGGTCGACGGGCATCCGGAGCGCTCGGGTGACGAACTCGGTGGCGGGGGCGTCGAGCGGCTCGCGATGTTTGGCATCGCGGCGCAACACCGCCTCCCAGTCGACCTCATCGGGTGGTGGGACGTCTGGTTCGAGAGCGGTGTAGGCCTCGGCCAGCTTGAGCCCGCTGAAGCCATCGGCCACGGTGTGGTGGAGCTTGGTGACGAGGGCCCCTCGACCGTCGGCCAGTCCGTCGACCACCACGTACTGCCACAGTGGTCGCGTGTGGTCGTAGGGATCCTGCAGAAACTGGGTGACCCAGTCCATCAGAGCGCCTAGCGACCGGTCACCTGGTACTCCGATGTGGCGTACGTGCCACTCCAGCTCGAAGTCGGGGTCGAAGGCCCATCGCGGGGTGCTGAACGTCGCGGGAGTGCTCACGACATGTTGGCGCAGACGGTCGATCGTCGACGCGGCGAAGGCCATGGACCGGCGGAACCAGGCCGCGTCCAACGGTCGGTCGAACAGTGTCAGCGATCCCCCGCTCGGAGCGAGCCAGGGATCCCGCTCGATCCGCCACATCATGGTCTCGGTCCAACTCAGGCCCCGGTCGTGGCGTGGTTCCTCCTGGCCCATGGTTCCACCGTACGCCGGCGTCACGCTGAGCACAGCGCTCACGCTCCTTTGTCGGCGGCGAAGAAGCCGAACGTCGAGGAGCACCGCGGCGCCCCATGCTGTCGTCCCGTTGCCGCTGTCAGTCCGCGAAGCAATCAGCGGCTCGACGCGCTCCGCGCGGCGGGGGTGGCATCCACGAAGTCACGCAAGACCTCGACGAAGCGCTTCGGTGCCTCGCTCTGCGGGAAGTGGCCCACGCCCTCGAAGATCTCGAGGCGGCTGCCCGGCATCGCAGCGTGCGCGGCCCGCGCGTGGTCGACCGGGATGATCGGGTCGGCGTCGCCCCACATGATCAACGTCGGCGTCAGCTCGGCGAGGTAGAGGCGGTCGGTGGCACTGACTGCTTGCCCGCCGGGGTCGACGACCGCCCGAAGGGTACGGAAGAAAGCGCGTCGGGTCTCCGCGTCGCCGAGCGAGGCGTACGCGCCCCACATCTCGGCCGCCCGGCCCGACCGGACGCCTCGATCCCAAAGCCACGCGCTCAGGGCGTTGCCCAACTTGCGCACGAACGCGGGAGTCACGATCGGCAACACGAGCTCCGCGCCCGGGAGGGACAGCGCACGCAGGATCATGCTGACCTCACGGCCGAGACCACCGCTTGCCACGAGCACGAGGCGCTCGCAACGGTCGGGGTACTGGTAGGCGAGCTGCATTGCCACGCCGCCGCCCAGCGAGTGCCCCACCACTGTCGCCCGATCGATCCCGAGCCGGCCCATCAGGTCTCGCAACATGCTCGCGTGTGCACCGAGCGAGTAGTCCGTCGCTGCCTTCCCCGAGGCTCCATGACCGAGGAGATCGGGCGCCAGCACTCGGTGGTGCTCGGCCAGCGCGGGCATCACGTCGCGCCATGCACGCGAGCTGCCCGCCATCCCGTGGATCAGCAGAATCGTCTCGCCCTCGCCTGCCAGTCGGTACGCGATGTCGTGACCGTGCATCTCGATGTGGCGAAGCCTGAACATGGCGCACGGTCTAACCGAGACGACTCGTCGCGACCAGGGCCGAAGGTCTTCGCTACCGGCCGCCCTGCGGGAACATGGCTGAGCACAGTGCGTCTCGAGGTCGCGCTCGCCGAACCCGAAGAGGAGTTCGAGCCCACATCCTCATAGACCTCAATCCCTCACGGGCAGTCGCGCCCCGCCCACTCGTCAGTACGATCCGCTGATGGGCGCATACGTCGACGTCGCCGGGTTTGCGACATGGGTCGAGCAAACGGGGGCGGGCGAGGAGACCGTCCTGCTGCTGCACGGCGGGCTGTCGAGCTGCGACGACCTGCTCGGCACTGTCGGGCCATCGTTGGGCGAGCACTACCGCCTCGTTGCGTTCGATCGTCGTGGGCATGGACGCACGGCCGACACCGACGCGCCGTTCCACTACGCCGACATGGCGACCGAAACCATCGAGGTCCTGACCAGCGTCGTCGGTGGCCACGCGCATCTCATCGGGTTCAGCGATGGCGGCAACGTCGCGCTGCTCGTCGCGCTGCAGCGTCCCGATCTCGTCGGCAAGGTCGTGACGATCGGCGCCAACTTCCATCACTCGGGGCTGTTGGCCTTGCCGCTCTCGCTCGATTCCCCGGAAGGGGCGATGATCGCCGACGCCTACGGGAGCCGGTCACCCGATGGCCGCGACCACTTCCCGGTCGTGTTCGCGAAGAGCGAGACGATGTTCGCGACCGAGCCGACGCTCACCGTCGAGGATCTTCGCGGCATCACCGCGCCGACATTGGTGATCTCGGCAGACGACGATGCGATCAAGCTCGACCACTCCTGCGCGCTCTACGAAGCACTGCCCGAAGGCCAGCTGTCGATCGTGCCCGGTACGTCCCACCTGTTGCCGATCGAGAAGCCGCTCGACACTGCTCGGATCATCCTCGACTTCCTCCAGCAGAGCGGGCCGCCGGTCACGTTCATGCCGATCCGCCGGGCGTCTCCCCGATCGGGAGACGCTCAGCGGCCGGCAGTGACCGGTTGATCACGCCGGGCAGTGCACCCGCGGGTTCCACATGGAGAACGTGCCGCTCGGGTTGAACTTCCAGATCCACGCATGCAGTGAGTAGTAGGGCGGCAGACCGAATCGGTTGCCACTGCCCGTGGACATGAACTGCTGGCCGAACAACGAGGGCGGCTGCGAGTGGGTCGCGTCCCACTCCTTCTGCAGGATGAGGTACTCGAGCGCGACGAGCCTGAAGTGGCCCGCGCCGTCGGGCTCGTACACCAGCAGCTCTGGCTTGCTCACGTCGAGCGTGTCGTTGATCGTCGGGTCGTCGTTCAGATCGACCAGGCCGGGGTTGAGGAAGTGCACGCCCATCGCTCCGTCCGGCGGTTGGTCGATGCAGGTGATGCCTTGGAGGTCTGCAACCTCGGCGGTGTAGCCACCGAACTTCTTCGCCACGTCGAGGCTGAGAAATGGAGCGGTCGCGATCGCCGCGCGGGCCAGGTCGAAGATCGAGCCGTGGCCGTTGCTCATGTTCATGCCGTTCTGTTGTTCATGTCGTGCGCCGAGTGCGCGCTGGCCGGTGAGGTGAACGCCAACGGCGCGAGCGCACCGGCGAGAAGCCGGGATGACCGGCGAGGTCTGGTGTGCATTGTGCTTGTCCCTCCTCGTGAGGTGTCACGTGAGGGTGCGCCTCATGCGGCTCCGCGGCATCGGGAGCGACTCCCCATTTGCCGCGACTTGTGCCCAGACGCGCAGGAGCCCGGGTGCCGCATCGCGACGCCCGGGCTCTCGCGGGAGTGAGTGAGCTCTAGCTCTTGTTCTTCAACAGCCGTGCGCCTCCGACCAGGAGGACACCAGCCGCGATCGCGACGAGAGCGATCACGAGCGGGGCACCGCTGTTGCTACCGGTCGCGGGCAGGCTGCCCGAAGCGGTGGTCGTGGGGGCAACGGTGGTGGTCGGAGCCTCGGTGGGCGGCGGCGCGACCGTCGTCGGCGCCACAGTCGTGGTCGCTGCAGTCGTTGTCGAGCCGGCAACGGTGGTCGTGGCCGCCGCGACCGTCACCGACGTCGTCGCCTTCTGCACGAGGGTTCCGCCGATCGGGCCCGAGAGCGCGTTGAAGGTGAGCGTGCCAGCGCCGCCGGCCGGGACGGAGATCACGAGCACCTGAGGTGCGGCCGAGTCAGGTGCGGACCACGTGCAGGTCATGCTGGTCGAGGTCGAGAGGCAGGACGAGAGACCTGGTGTGAACGAGATGAGTGCGACCGGGCCCACCGAGCTCGTGATCTGCACGGTGGCGGCCTCTGCGCTGAGTGCCGGGATC
>DATKAS010000327.1:0-3518 GCA_035497855.1 Acidimicrobiales bacterium | reverse complement strand
CGCGTCGGGATCGCGCATCGACCTCGACGCCGGCACATCGATCTCGTTCGTGACGGCAGACCGCCCGGAGGACGAAGGCGTGTGCGGCATCCTCGTGGCCGCGGCCGACCGTGCCCGCATCGGCGAGACGGCAACCGTGTGCGGCATCGCCGTGTCCTTCGTGTGATGCGCTACGGCGTCGCGATCCCCCACGCCAACCGGTTCGCCACGCCGGCGGCGGTCGACCGCATGGCGGCGATCGTGGAGGACCTCGGCTTCGATTCGATCTGGACGAGCGACCACATCATCGTGCCCGAGGGCTCCGGCTACATCCCCGAGCACATGCTCGAGCCGCTCGCCACGCTGAGCCACCTCGCGGCGCGGACCACGAACCTCACGCTCGGGATCAGCGTGCTCGTCATCCCCTACCGCGATCCCGTGTTCACCGCGAAGTACCTCTCGAGCCTCGACGTGCTGAGCGGCGGACGGCTCGTGCTCGGCGTCGGGGTCGGATGGCTCGAGCAGGAGTTCCACGCGCTGGGCGCGTCCTTCGACGAGCGCGGCGCGCAGACCGACGAATACCTCGCGGTCATCCGCAACCTCTGGGAGACCGAGACGTCGTCATTCGACGGCAAATGGAAGCGCTACGACGCGATGCGGATGTACCCGAAGGGCGCGGCAGAGCGGCGCGGCACGATTCCGATCTGGGTGGGCGGCAACGGTGGCCACGCGCATCGCCGCGCCGCGAAGCTCGGCGACGGGTGGCATCCCATCAACATGAGCCCGGCAGAGCTCGGCGACGGTGTCGTCGCGTATCGGGCCGCGTGCGACGCCGCCGGACGCGAGCCCGGACCTGTGTGCCTTCGCCACATGCCAGGTCGCCCCATCGGCGACGCCCGCGCGGTGCTCACGGGCACGCCCGACGAGAAGGCCGCGGACATCCGGGCCTACGCCGACGCCGGCCTCGACGAGCTGATGCTCTCGATGCCCTGGCGCTCGCTCGACGAGCTCGCGTCGAGTCTGCGCGCGTTCATGCGCGACGTCGCCCCACGCGTGTAGCCGCCCCTCGCCCTCGGTTTCAGGCGGGGCGCATGGTGATGCTGATGCGCGGGCCGACGAGCGAGGCAGGTGACACCTTGGGCACGCAGTGCCGCCAGCGGCGCTGGCAGTCGCCGCCCATCACGAACAGGTCGCCACGCCCGAGCTCGAACGTGCGCGACGGACCACCGCGCACGGGCTTGATGAGGAACCGCCGACGGTGGCCGACCGACACGATCACGACCAGGCCGTCGCTGCGATCGCGCAGCACTCGATCGCCGTGCCACGCGACGCTGTCGTGGCCGTCGCAGTAGAGGTTGCACCAGACGGAGCGGAACGTGACGCCGTAATGCTCGCCGAGCGCGGCGGCCATCGCGTCGATGTACGGGAAGTCGAAGCGCTCGCCGATCGCGAACCCCGCTGTGCTGCGCGGCTGCTCGAGCGTGCGGTCGTACATGTGCACCTCGGGACGCTGCCATGTGAGGCGCTCGACGAGCTCGTCGAACACGACATCAGAGCCCGAGAGCCACGCGGGTTGGTGGTCGAGCCAGCACCATTCGTCGATCGAATCGTGCAGGAGCCCGGAGAACGAGCCGTCGAACGACGGCGAGCCGGCGTCGAGCAGGGATGGCTGGACGAACATCTGTTCGACACTAGTACTCGAACCGTCGGTAGCGTCGACGAATTATGGAGCCGTGGGGATCCGCTCGGGCGCGTTGGACGCTCGCCGCCGCCGTCCTCGGATCGGGCATGGCATTCCTCGACGGCACCGTCGTCAACGTCGCGCTTCCCGCGATGGCGAAGGACCTGCACGCTGACCTGGCCGACCTCCAGTGGGTGCTCGACGCGTACCTCGTCACGCTCACCGCGTTGGTGCTGCTCGGTGGCGCGCTGGGCGATCGCTTCGGCCGCCGGCGCGTGTTCCTCCTCGGCGTGATCGGCTTCTCGGGTGCATCGGTGGTCTGCGGTGTCGCACCGACCACCACAACACTCATCGGCGCACGCGCGCTCCAGGGTGTGGGCGCTGCGCTCCTCGTACCCGGAAGCCTCGCCCTGCTGTCCGCGACGATCCGGGACACGGATCGCGCGAGGGCCATCGGAGCGTGGTCGGGCCTGACCGGCGTCGCGGGCGCCGCCGGGCCGTTCATCGGCGGATGGCTCGTCGACGCGGCGTCGTGGCGGTGGGCATTCCTCATCAACGTGCCCGTCGGGCTCGCCGTGGTCATCGCATGTCGGCACGTGCCCGAGAGCCTCGACCCCGACGCTCCTCGCCAGCTCGACCTGGTCGGGGCGACGGTCGTCGCGCTCGGCCTCGCATCGCTCACTGCGGGGCTGATCGAGGCAGGGGGCAGCTGGTCGGTGGCGACGATCGGCGCAGTGGTGATCGGGCTCGGGCTACTCGGCGCGTTCGTCGCGATCGAGCATCGCAGCCCGCAGCCGATGCTCCCGCTCGAGCTGTTTCGTTCACGGCAGTTCACGGGCGCGAACCTCGTCACGCTGGCGGTGTACGCGGGGCTCGGCGGCGCGTTCTTCTTCGTGGTGGTGAACCTGCAGGGCGCGCTCGGCTACTCCGCGCTCGAGTCGGGTGCAGCGCTGACACCCGCGACTCTCCTCATGCTCGTGCTCTCCTCTCGTATGGGCGCGCTCTCGCAGAAGACGGGCCCGCGCCTTCCGATGACGGTTGGTCCTGCCATCACCGCGATCGGGCTCGCGCTGCTCAGTCAGGTGGAGGCGGGCGACAAGTACGTGATCGGCGTGCTCCCCGGCGTGCTGGTGTTCGGCCTCGGGTTGTCGATCACGGTCGCCCCGCTGACGGCCGCGGTGCTCGGCGCGGTCGACGAGCGTCACCTCGGCATCGGCTCGGGCACGAACAACGCGGTCGCGCGGCTGGCCGGCCTTCTCGCTGTTGCGGTCGTGCCGTCGCTCGCGGGCTTCGAGCTCAGCGGAGGCGAAGGTTCACTTCCCGGTTACTCGACGGCGATGCAGATCTCGGCTGCGCTCGCTCTCGCTGGAGCAGTGATCGCGTTCACGACGATCGGCCGCGGCCGACGCGTGATGCCGGTCACCGCGCCGATCTTCCAACCGTGTCACGACCCCGCGCTCGCCGACGCGCGCCACCAGTAGCCTCCGCTCGTGAGCCAGAACTCGAGCCAGACGCCGACCCATCCCCCCACCGGTCGGTTGCCGGCGGTCTTCGACCTCGCGTTCCTCACCGGGGTCGACGACGTCACCGAGCTGATCCTCGTGCGCCACGGCGAGCAAGACATCGCAGGGTTCCCCAACGCTCCGGTCGGCGACGCGATCGACCCCCCGCTCTCGGCGCGAGGCAACAAGCAAGCCGAGGCAGTGGGCCTCCGCTTCAGCACCCAGCATGTCGACGTCGTGTACTCGAGCAACCTCGAGCGAGCACGAGAGACCGGCCATCAGATCGCTCGGCATCACAACCTCGAGCCGATCGTGCTCGAAGACCTGCGCGAGGTCGAGGTGTTCCGCGACATCCC